>JAJTHV010000433.1 GCA_021300095.1 Flammeovirgaceae bacterium
AATTACAAGTCTGTAAACAGCAAAAACTACAATTGCTAAAACTATCAGTCCAATTGATATAAAAACTATTTTCATTTTTTCTTTATTTTGAATTTGTATGTCTGTGATTAGTGTCTGTTTGCTTTGCCAACAGTAACGTTTAGCTAATTGCTGGCGGGCTATGATAACCTTCGCTCCGTCTAACTTCTAGTCGTACACGTAATACTTCCAATGCCTTTTTCCGGTGTCGTAAAGGTCTTTTAGTTCTCCGTCAGCTTTGTGATTGTCCGTTGGGTCAAACGTCACCACTTCAAAATTAAAACTTAATATCACGTTCTGTTGAAATGAAATATGGTAGTTGTCACCAAGGTTTGTGTAGTAATAGTCCTTAATGCCCATAATAAAGGGCGATGGAATTGCAGAAATGAAACCTGGAGTCAACTCAGTCAACGAGTTGGGGTATTTTCCTCTTTTCTCTTTGAACTTTTCAATTGATTGAATCAAGTCCTCTGTTCTATTTATTGCAAAGTCTCGGCTAAAATTCCTTGCAAGTGCAGAAACATAAGACGCTGTCACAAAAAGAGTCAGTGGGAGTGTAAGAAGTATGATAGCTTTTATGTCGACTTGATACTTGTTGTCATTTTTCTTTTTCATCAATTCTCTTATCACCCAAATTAGCCCAAACGGAATAACAATTAGCCCAAAGAGTCCAGAAATTTGTCCACCGTTGTAAAAGAGATTAACAAGTCTGTTGGATGGTCCGGGAAGGAAAGGAGAAATAACAATCAGTCCCGCTGCCAGATTTATTAATATTACTTTCAACCAATTCTTAGTCGTCATTGTCCCGAAATTATGGCTGTCTGCGTGAACACTTGCGTTCGTTCGGGGCTTTCGAAGCCGCGTCTTATCCCCGAAACCAAACGCTGAACGAAGATAATACTTATTGCTTACACGTCACCGCACTATTGCAGAAGCATTTTTTTGTGGCCAGTGCTTGACCCACTCTTATTCGTTCTTTAATAGGTCAACCGGATTAATTCTAGTGCTTCTAATTATGTTTGTCACTATACCCAATATTAGAATCACCGCAATTATAAGTCCAGAGAGTCCAATCGTTGAAATTCTCAAATCTGTCCGGAACGCATAATCTGAAAGCCAGTACTGACTCCTGTCCCATGCGAAAGGGACTGCTACTGCAAAGCTGATTAGGAATAGAAATAGAAACTCTCTTGATAATAGGATCGTCAGCGAACTCTGACTGATACCCAGTATTTTTCTAACACCAATTTCTTTTGTCCGCTGTAATAGTATTAGATTGGAAAGAGAGTACAAACCGATTGTCGCAAGCAAAATTGCTAATAAACTGAATGCTTGCGTAACTCGTCCTGTTGTCGTTTCCTGTTCAAACATCTTTTTAACTCTTTCGTCCAAGAATGTATATTCAAGAGCGTCCATTGTTGATAGCTTTGAATAAATGCCTTCAATATTCTTTAAGTCTTCAGGCCTTTTTAATTTAATTAATACTTTTTTGCTGTCGTTGCTTGTTGAATTAATTGGAAGCATGACAAGTGGCTTAATTGATTGTTGAAACCCTTGATAGTTGAAATCGGACACAACTCCAACAATTCTAATTTTCTCGTCAAATGCATATATAGTCTCACCAATAATATTTCTCACATTATCAAACCTTGCCATTTTTACAAAAGTTTGATTCACTACTGCTTGTTTAATTATTTCATTTTGTTGGGGAGCAAAGTTTCCTCCAGCAAGGAATTTTATCCCCAGTAGTTCTGAAAATATGCTATCAACTTCGAATAGATTAAAATTCGCTTCAATTCTATTGTCATTGTTGTAAATCCAACCTAATTGATAACCTAGTCTTTCGCTTCCTGGGTATGACAATTCGCTAATTATAGAGAAATCATTTGTCGGACGATCCTTTTGCAAATAGTCTGTAAAGGTTCTTAAGTTATTTCCACTTGAAAGCTCTTTTGGTAATGATACCATAACTATGTTATCTGAGTTGAACCCATAGTCTCTGTTTCTCAAGAAACTTACTTGGTTATGGACAGTAAGCGTAAAGAAAACAAGACCCGCTGTAAAAGTAAGCTGGCCAACTGTAAGAAACTTTCTAAGTCTATTGTTACCTAAACTCGAAAAGCCCTTTAGCCCCGTTAGGGTCGAGTTACGGAATGAATAGAAAACAGGATAAAAACTTCCAGAAATAACAACTATCAAGAAAATTGTCGCTAGGATTACCAATGTTGTAGTGTCATTGAGATGTGAAAGTGTCAAACTTTTGCCTGTTATTTCTTGAGTGAATGGCAATAAAATGGTGTACAAAGCAATTGAAATCAAAATTACTAACACTGCTATTGTTACTGATTCGACCGCAAATTGTTTTAGTAAGCCCGACTTGCCAATACCCATTAGCTTTCTAACACTTAACTCATGGATTCGTTCGGTATAGATTGAAGTCGAAAAGTTCGAGTGATTAAATATTACAATGAGAAAGATAAGCACTCCAAGTGTTATCAGCACTTTTAAATAAATTGGATTTCCTTTTATCGTATCTCCGCTCAGTTGCTTCGAGAAATGAATGGTACTTATAGGCTGTAATGAAAGTCTGATATTTGATTTCATGTCATATTCCTTGACAAAAAATGAGAGCGCTTTCTCTACGGCAATTAAATTTATCTTGGATTCAAGCTTGTTTGCGGTTTCTGAATTATGCAATAAGACATAAGTAAATCCTACTGGGTTACCCCAATCATCGTCATATTGGGAGAAGTCATGAGATAGCAGTGCTTCGTAATAGAAATCTGAATTTTTTGGAAGGTCATCAATTACTCCAACCACTCCATACATTTGGTTGTCGACAAGGACAGCTTTGTTTACTGGTGATTTGTCACCAAACAGTTTCTTCGATAAGGATTCAGTTACTATGATTGAATTGGGCTTTGAAAAGTCCATGTCATTGCCATTTATGAATGAGTGCCGAAAGACCTTGAAAAACTCCTTATCAACTTTATATGTATTTTCGGCTTTAAAAACATTACTATTACCTGATTTGAATTGAATGGTAATATTTCCTTTGTATGGAAGGACTCTTACAGCTTCTTCAACTTCGGGAAATTCCCTTTTTAATGTTGGTGAAATTCCCAAGAAAGACTCAGCCATAGCTAAATCAGTTCCCGAATTAGTTTGATATTCTGTCGTTACTCGATAGATTCTTTCATGATTTTGTATATGCTTGTCGTATGACAATTCATCTATAGAATAAACCGTAATAAATACTACTGAACAAATTCCGAAGCTGAGTCCAATTATATTCAGACCGAAAGCAAAAAATCTCTTTTTTGCTTTCCTCATTAAAATAGTCAAAGTCGTTTTATTCATGGTTCTACTTCGTTACTCTAAACGCCATTAAGCATGACCACAACGTTCAGCTTATTGCTGGCGGGCAATTAAAAAACTTCGCCCAGTCCAACATAATAAAGATAAATAAGAACTACAAACTGCAATGACGCACAGTCCCGCCTGCTTGCAATAAGCATTTGTTCTGTGCTGTTTCTACTCCGGTATCTCAATGTCGCCCTCAAAGTAAAAGGCGATTTTGTTTTTAAGTATATAGTCAGCAATTCTCTCTGTAATGTTTACTGTACCGTCCAATTTGTAAAAGCGAGTGTCCAGGTCGTCAAAGTCCTCTTCTAATTTATCCAAAGCACTTTCTCGTTCTTCACGGTCAAAACTTGGTTTAGTACCGAATCGTTTTGCTGATTCTTCAATAATTTCCTTTCCCTCCTTTAGTCCGATTAGTTCAAAACCGTCCATGGCGTCCTCCCAAACAATACCAGTCGAATTGGAATAGAATTGAGAATGTCCACCGTTATTAACTTCAGCCATATACCACATCAATGCAAATACGGCTCGTTGATGAAAGGAAAATGGTTCTAAGTCTTTTTCATATTTATCTTTAGAGTCATAAATACTAACTGTCCACCACAATGGGTCAATCACCTTCATTGGGTCCCGTGTCTTAATTACCTTGTCGTCAATCTTTACATGTTTCTTCGTCATCCTTGTCTCTGTTTGCGAATTACACGACAATGTAATTTGTCCGAGTAGTATTATTAAAATAAGTTGTCGCACTTGTCTTTTAAAAAATTGCTTACGTTTGTGTTTGGGCAGTGGTGCGCTTCCGAAGCCGCCACTGTCCGCGTGGGCAAACGTTGAACGAAGATAAAAATTTATGCCAACTCGTCACGGCACCATTACAGAAACATGCTGTTGGCGGTAGTTGTTTTTACACTCTACTATTGAAATCTAAAATTTATCTCATTGTCGCGAAAGAAAACCGGAACCAGAATTTTTGTCACAACTCCGTCTTTCGATATCAGCCTCCATTCTAAACTATCTATGATTGACTGATATTTGAATTCTTCGTTATTAATGAATTCTTCATATTCCCTCTGGTCCCCAATAACTTTGTCAGTGGACTCAATTGAATAGTCAATGAAGTCAAATAATTCTTTTCTGTTCTTATTGTCTAAAAAGTTAGAGTCGAATTCAATTTTTCCAGAAGTGTTTGGAAAATCTTCGTCAGTCGTCATGACGGTCCCAATAAAGATGTCCTTATAATAAAGTTTAAACTCCTCTTTCATAAAACAATTACCGCCAACATTATAATATCCGCACCTTTACCCCTTAAACATGCGCCTATTTCGCTTAGATGTGTCAACAGGATTTCACCAACTAAAAGTTTGAACCTTTCAACACTTCCCTACTCAATTTTACTCATTCAGGGCTAAAAATCCAAGCTAGTGACTTATTGCTAAAGGCTTGGCTAATCATAGGTGTGTAGCGCTTAAAAGTTTTACAGTGTAGCACAAGCAAAGCCCCATTTTCTAATCAGAATAATCGGTTAGTTGCGCTTTTACCTCTAAAAACAGGGAGTATGCGCAAGTTTTCCATTCTTGCGGCTGTGGCACAAACCAAAAAAAATCCCGAGCTCAGCACTCAGGATTTTTTTAAGTAGGTACATGCAGCCGGGCTGCATAAGCCCGTACCCTTAGGCCATCTTGTCGGGAGTAGAAGCAGTTTTGCGCTTCGATTTCCTGTACTCCGACTTCTTCTTCAATCCCAACGACTCCACTTCGTTGCTGTCGGGACCGAATTGCGCTACCACGTATGCTTTGCAGGCTAACATGGTATTGTGAAATCTCCATTCTAAATCCACAGCATTTGCGCGCTGCGCCTTCCACTTTACTTCAGCATCTGCCTCCATGCGCTTGGCATCCAGCATTTGATTGAAGAGTAGTGTAACCAACTCTTTCGAGGTCTCCTCCTTGTTAGGAGCGTAATCCGCGATGATCCTCAATTTGTTGAAGGCCACCACGTTGTTCTCAGCAATTGTCTTGCTGAGTCGTCTCACTTTCTTTTCCATATTTTATGGGTTAGAAGTTTACAAAATTAGTTTCATCGCATCATAAAGACCCGATGATGCGCAGCCTAAGCAAAACGTGCACATGCATGGCATGCGTCAGGTAGATAACACAGCGGCCATGTGACACCCACTTCTCGTCTACCGCAGAAATTACGTTCTGCCCAAAAAGTGAAGTCGTACACGTCTTGCCAGACGATGTCCTAAAACAATATTACTCATGCTTTGTCTTTTTGCAGCCCGCACAAATCAATGTGCATGCCTCACAACTCAATGTTGAGGCCACACAACTTAATGTTGAGGTCGCACAACTCAATGTGCAAGCCTCACAACTCAATATGCACGCCACACAACTCAATGTGCAGCCCTTACAACTTAATGTGCAGGTCGCACAACTCAATGCGCAGCTCTTACAACGAACTTCGCACGCGTGACAAAAGCGTTCACTCTATTATTTCAAAACATCAGGGGGCAACGTTTTACCCCCGCACACGTGTATTTGCCTTCCAAATTGTGTGCCAAAACGAAAAACCGCGAAATTGATAGTGATTAGCTCGTTTTATATAAATGAGCTGAATAGATTTCGTGATATGCAACGAAATAATTAACGATATATAACGAAAAATGAATTTAGACGAATGGTCATTGGTCAATAGTAATTAGGGATTAAGGATTGGGACTTGGATGCTATGGGATACGCCTCAATATTTCCACCTGCTTCTCAAAATTCACCAACTCCAAACGATAGCGAAATTGCAGAGAACCATAAGTGAACAAAAAGAAAATGAGCAGAATCTCGATCGGTAGATTTTCTCCTCCGCTCCAATATCCCACTATGAAAAAAGTTATAACACAAGAATTTGTAATCCCAAAAAAAATAAGAACAAGGTCAACTATTTTAAATTTAATTACATAGTTTCCTTGTGGGTCTGGCTTGTTTTCTATGTTTAGTTGAACCATCGGTAGGTTGACACTCAATGGCCTATTCATCGCGCCTGAATTATAAAACAACTGCGTTTCGTCTCGATCGAGGTAACCTTTAAAATAGGTAACGTCTAACTTTGATTTGAAGTAAAGACGCATCTTCTCATAATCCGTTTTTACCAGAAAAGAATGTCTCATCAGTAGGCTATCAAATTTCATATGCCTGGATTTACCTCCTCCACGAAAGTTCTATCTATGTACTTACTTATTCAATACTTTTATTTAATCACCCACAAACTGAGTGATCTCTAAGATTTCTAAAAAGCCTAATAACAATCCGCAAACTCCTAGCACGAAGAGCAAGCGAGGTAAAACTTCCAGTTGAAAAGAAGAATTGATTTCTACCGTAGTGGGATCGTCCGGATCATAAACAACGTCTAACTCGGTTCCTTCTTCAATAGCCGGACTATAGCCTACACTCAACTCCTGCGTAATCCACTCCTGCTTGTCGGTTAGAAATCGAACTACCGGATAATAAGCGCCTCCACCCTGCCCTACGCCAGCGTTGTAATTATTCTTGAAAACAATGGCTTTTGCTTTTTTACCCGTGGCTAATAGATGATTCCCCTTCTGCCAAAGGAGTACACCCACTACAATAAGTACGAGTGAAATCGCAAGGATGAGTAGTTCACTATTCATAAATCAAAGGATCATTAATGAATCCGGGTGATATGTTTTTGCTCGGGCATGTTGCGAATCTCTACCCAATTGGCTTCGCGAACATCCTCATCGATAAAAATAGGAAGGCGCTCGCCATAGAGTCGATCTTCACCATTTTTCTTGCATCCGGAAATCCAATAGTGCTCGCGTGTTTCTACATCAAAATAGTTTGCTTTAAATCCGGTTCCGTTTAACGTTTCAAAAGTTTTGCCTTGGTAATGAATGGACTTGCCGGATTTAGAATAGGTGACTAATCCGATGCGTGCTTCGCCTGTTAGTGAGTCGCCTTTGCATTCGATAAACATAATGCGCTGTCGTGCCATACTGTAAAATCTTACCCAATAATAAACAAAAAAACGCTCCGTTTTTTAGGCGGAGCGTTTTCCAATCAACTATTTGGGTTTACTGGAATTTAAAATTCGATGACAAACTCTGTACTGTAAGTGTCGTATTTCCGATGGATCCAAAGGTTCGGTTCAACGTAACGTTACCAATCGTTGCCGTATAAGCCGAAGGGGTGCCTGAGATATTGACCGTAACGTTGCTGTTCGAGAAAATGGCCACTTGTTGCCCCGTGCTGTTCAGCAGATGCACGATCACCGAACAGGTTTGAGTCGCTCCGGTGGTTAAGTTATCGCTCGTTAGATTCAAACCAATAAAAATTCGCATACTCACCTCTGTATACAAGCTGGAGTTTGCTTCGCCTGTTACATACAAAACTTGGTTATTAAATATACCTGAACTATTGGTATTATAGATACCACGATTGTTGCTGAGTGTATAGTTAACCGATTCAATGGTAGCTGTCAATGCCGACACGCCTGTTTGCGTGACCGGTATGATTCTTTCAGAACTTAACACCGCGTGGCCCGCTGCACGCACCCTGAATCTGCGATTACCATTTCCCAGATTTAAACTACTAACCACTACATTCGTTGTGCCTGTATTATTTAACTCAGTTACATTGTTAGTCGTGAAGCTATAAAATGAAAAGGTACTATTGAAAATTTGATCGGCCTGCGACATATCTATGGTGAATGTTGTGTTTGGATTAAACGTGCCCGTTTTAGTCACCTTAAATAAATAAGAAGTGCCAAACAATGAACCGGAATACATTTTCGCGAACGCTGGTGTAGCTGGTTCAATAGTCAAAGTAGGAAGCGCTCCTATATTGATGG
>JAJTHV010000142.1 GCA_021300095.1 Flammeovirgaceae bacterium
ATCGTGAGCTCCGATAATTGTCGCCGGCCACGCTCCAGGCGCCAGACACCTGTCGATCACGCGCTGCTTGTGCTCGGCACCGAAGTACCGGCGACCGTTGGACGTGATCGTCAACGGGCTAACGGCTTTGCTCTCCTGCTCCAAGTCCATGTGTCCACCAACTTTTTGATGGACACCATCGTCGCTGGCTACTGCGCCAACGGCAATACGGTGCTGGCCGGACGCTTACAAGCGTGCTTTGGTCGTCGGTGTTGTAGAAGGCGGCGATCTGGACGCCGCAATCGCGCGAAAGCTGACCCGTCCTGAGGTGGGTGCAGCCGCGACGATTCAAACCTTCGATCAAGATCGCCATGACGTGAATGCGCTGGTGCGCGAGCTATCGGAGCAGACGAGAACCGTAGTGCGGGGTGACCTGAGCCGCGCAGAGGGAATGCTGATTGCGCAGGCACACACGCTCGACCAGCTATTCGGCTTCCTAGCCCGTCGTGCGCACCTGAACCTGAACGAGTATCCGGACGCGGCCGAGAAGTACCTGCGACTGGCGTTCAAGGCGCAATCACAGTGCCGCGCGACACTGGAATCGCTGGGTGCACTGAAGAACCCGTCCGTGGTCTACGCCAGACAGGCGAACATCGCCCACGGTCCGCAGCAGGTGAACAACGGACCCACGCATGCGCGTGAAACTGAAATCCCGCTGAACGAACAATCAGAGGCAACGAATGAGCTACTTCCGGACACCCGAGCATCGCAGGCTGCGCGCCGAGTTGATACGCCAATGGAAGCCGTGGCAGCGCTCAACGGGGCCGAGGACAGCCGCGGGTAAAGAGCGAAGCTCTCGCAATGCTATCGGGGCGCCGAGCGACTGCTGCCTCGGACGCTTTCAGAGGTACTGGTTAGGATATCCCTGAACCAAAAGGCCGAATAGCGCCCAAGTTGACGCTATGCTTGCTGCGCCGTACGCTATTGTGACGACATCAGGAGGCTTCCCGTGTTCCGAAACGCGATGTACCTCGCCGTGGGCGCCTTAATCACTTTGCAACTTCTGGGCTGCAGTGATTCTGCGGGGAATGCGGATGTCGCACGACGCCTCGGAGAACTTGAGAAAAAGCTGAAGGACATCGAAGCTGATCGCGAGTTTCGCGCCTTAATGGATTCCTTTAGGGGGATGGCGTTTCTCCGGCCGGGCGATTCGGGCTATTCGTTAATCGAATTCAACCTTGGTCGCATGACTGTTCAGATGGTCGATGTCACGCCCTTTGCAAGCGGCTCGCGGGTAGCGCTTCGTTTCGGTAACTTCAGTTCAGCCGGATTTGATGGTGTAAGCGCAACACTTGAGTACGGCCCGACGGACGAAAAGGGAAATGTAGTCACCGGGGAGACGCGCGCGAAAGAGGTTAAGTTTTCGGAGATTTTTCGCCCGGGTAGTTGGAACACTGTTTCTGTGACTCTCGATGGCATCCAGCCCGCTCAACTCGGCTACATTCGCATCACCAACGTGGCGCACTCCGGAATTCGACTGACCGGGCGGTAGTGCGACGGGCGCTCAGCGCGGCGAGTAAGGGCTCGCCGCACGCTCACTCGGGTGAGCTGGGGCACCGAGATGCGGGCGTGGGCCGTCCGCGTCACGGTCCGCGGTCTATTTCCTGGTGCGTCCCAAGGCGCCGCAGGATTGCCATCCCGCCTTCCAAGTGCAAGCTGATCTGCCAAGAGTGATTCGCCAGCACGTCTACCTTGTAGACAGTTGGCTTGCCTAATGCCTTTAGCGGATGAAGGCGCAAGCCATTGGCAGACGGATTGCCGAGAAGCTTACGAAACGCCTCACCAGCGGAGCGGCGGATATCGACCGGACACTTCTTCCAGTCACGTTGGAACTTAAGCGTGCGCTGGAACCCCGTAATTACGATCAACGGTCGAGCGCGGCGATCAGGTCATCTGCGTTCGTAAAGGTTCCGGGCAGAACCTCGTCGAAGTCACAGTCGTGCTCAGCAATCAGGTCGCGCAGTTCTTGCGTCTCGTCGTGAAGGGCACGCAGCGCATCCATTGCCTCTTGATAGCCGTCCGCTACGCCATCCCCTTCTATGAGTTGGCGATCATCAATGGCGGCCTGACAACGGCGCTGCCAGTCGGCGTGAATCTCGGAAGCCATCTTTAGCACGCGATCGAGATTCGTCTCGACCTTCCCCTCAGGATCGATGCGTTGCTTCGGCGGGTTCTCCATGAGGCCCTGCCGAACATGTGCTGTAGCCTGAGCAGCCCCGCGCAGAAAATCAGCTTCTACGGACAGATTGCTCACCGTCTCGTCGATCGCCTTGAGCAGCTCAAGGCTGCGCGTGCTAATCGCCTCCGGCGCGGACGGCCGGGCGCCGTCGCGCGAACCCCGCGTGACGAATTGACGGTTCATCGAATCCTCCTGATGCCCCAGACCGGTCGAGGCGCACCGTCCATGGTGGAAATAGCGGCCTATTCATCACGGACTGTTACGAGTATCGACCGAACAGCGTACTTCTGCAATGCACTCTGCTTTGCCGGACACCGGGGCAACTTTACGGAAAGCCATCTGCGCATGAAGATGAACGGTTGCCACGCTTTGTGACAGATAAGGGCGCTACTATAAAGATATTAAAAACAAATAGTTAGAAGAATTCCTCGTGGTAGATGCGAGGGAGGCGGTCGAGCTAACCCGCGTTCGCGCGCCTGATTAGAGCAAGGCGAGCGGATGAACCTTTTCGCAGCAGATCGGGGGTACTTCTGGGGGTACGCTTGGCTTGATGGGCGCGAGCGTACCAGCATCCATGCGGTTTATAGCCAAAAATGTGGCATCAGATGGATCGGCCGGAACCAGAGGGCAGCGTTCATTCCACGGGGGTACTTTTGGGGGTATCACCGATCACGCGATTCCAGAAAGTCCCGCTGGACAAGGCTTTGAAGGACGAATGCGGTCCCTGTATCCCACCATTACCCTGTTTGAAGTAGTTCGTAGACGTCCGAGGAACCTGCCTAAACCCGCGTATCTGCGGGTTTTTTTACGTCTGGACTGTCCGGCCCCGGCGGCCACCCAAATTCCCCCACCTGAGCACCGATAGCCGCGGCTGACTCGCCGCGGAGCGCTGAAGACGGGACGTTACCCTCGCCCGCCTCGCATGAGGGGGGTAATGGACTGAACGTCTTGAAGCCGCATCTACGCATCACCGTCCAGACCCTGTTGAGCACGGACACGTCCCAGCGCGAGATCGAGCGCCGCACGGGCGTGGACCGGAAAACCATTCGCAGCTATGCCCGGGCGATGGCGAATTCCCCCGGGGTGGCCACCGGCTTTTCCGAGGCCGAGGCGCAAATTCCCCCACCCCGGCCACCGGCTCCGGAGGACGGTCCGGGGAGTGCGGCGCCGGCGCAACCGGTGGCGCCAGCCTCGGCATGTGAACCGCATCGAGCCTGGATCGAAGCCCAGGTCGTGCTCGGTCGCAATGCGGTGAGCATCTACCAGGACCTGGTCGAGGTGTACGGCTTCGGCCACGCCTACAACTCGGTCAAGCGATTCGTCGCCACGATCCGAAAGCGCGAGCCCGAGCGCTTCGAAGTGCTCGAGTTCCTCCCCGGCGAGGAGGCGCAGGTCGACTACGGCCAGGGCGCGCTCACCGCCGTGGGCGGGGGCAAGTACCGGCGTCCTTACCTGTTCGTGATGACGTTGAAGTTCTCTGGCAAGAGTTTCCGCAAGACGGTGTGGAAGAGCAGCCAGGAGGCGTG
>JAJTHV010000293.1 GCA_021300095.1 Flammeovirgaceae bacterium
ACGGTGTATTCACCTACGCCTTGCTCGAAGCACTGGATGGTAAAGCTGGCAATGGAGATAATAAGATCACGGTAAATGAATTGAAGTTTTACATGGAAGAGCGTGTTCCTGAGTTAACGAAACAGTACGGTGGCGAAGCACAATACCCTACCGGATTCATGAGAGGAAATGACTTTCCTATTTCAGTCGTGAATAAAGAATAATGATCATAAGCAAAGAGTAAAAAAATGCCTGATGAAGGCATTTTTTTTGCGTTACTAAAAGCGAATGATCAGACTGGCACTACTTCCATGAAAGTAAAGAGTCGATTTGGTTCGGTAATTTGAAGCAGATAGCTTCGAGTTGTAGAGTTCAATGGCATTCAATGCATGTCCCTTCGAAGAACTATTGAATGGAATGGATGCCAAAAAAAGAATACCACCACCGGCAGCGAGAAGCCATTCCGGTTGACCACCGGCCACGGCTGTTACCAGCGGAACAGCCACTAACAACCCGCTGGAAAATCCCAATACACTGCTAATTGCTGATTTGGAGCGTGAGATGCGAAATTCCTCATAAGCCTGAGGGTTTTGACGAAGCAACATGCCCACTTGCTTAGAACTTAGGGAAAGGGTATCCATTTCATAGATAACCCCACCAAAAGTTTTATAAATCGAAATTTTCTTTTGTGTTATCGACTGAGCGTTACATGAGAGTGAAAATAGCAAGAGGACTGAGATTACATACTTCATAAGGCTTCGTTTAGTGGTAACAAAAATACCTAAATCGCGGTATTTTTTCAGCGTATGACTTGCAATAGCTTTGAATTGTTAAAACCCCAACCAAAACAAATATGCGTATGAAAAAAATACATTTACTATTTCTAATGATGATTGCGTCTTTTGCCTCTTTCGCACAACAGGAGAAAGGCGATCAGGTAATCCGATTTTTTGTGAATTTTAATAAGCAAGAATCAGCGGATGCAATGATGAACCTCAACTTTAAATATGGAAAGTTTATAACCCAAAACATTGAATTAGGTCTTTCTCCATCGTTAAGTTTAGGTGGAGGATCGACAACTTTATCTTTTGAAGGTTATGGTAACTATAACTTTTTGCTATCTGATTCAAAAGTAGTTCCCTATGTTGGAGCAAATTTGGGTGTTATTACCATTGAAACAAAAGGTGCTGACGAGTCAACATCAGCTTTTACCTACGGTGCGAACGCTGGATTTCGATATTTCATATCTGAAAAGGTAAACGTGGATACAGGATTAGCATACTCAGCATTTACGTTGGAGGGCATTAGCTCAAGTCAGATTGATTTGAACATTGGTTTAGGTATCATCATCGGCTCTTTGAAGTAATCCTCATCATTTTCTATCTTTACAAATGCCAGATAGAAATGTCTGGCATTTGTGTTTAACAAGTAAACCTAATTCCATGAAGCAAATCATTGCAGTGATTGTCTATGTAGCATTCTTGGGAATATCAAATCACACGTTTTCTCAAACTGCTTATCTAACCCCCTATCAGAAGCTTTCTAAATTTTCACAGGGGAAGGTTCATCAACTTACCATCAGTGTGGATAATAAATTTATTGCTGCCGCAGATGTAAATGGTAAGGCTGCCGTTTGGGAGATTGAAGGTAATCGTTTATTGAAGCAATGGGATGCTGGCAAACTGCAGTTTTTCAAGCACACTTCAGCTGGAGACTTGATTCTCGTGAACGCCAAAGGTGAAATTAAAGTGCTGAATGCGAATTCGTATACAGAGAAAAATACATCTACCTTTTCTTCTGTACCGCAAATGGTTTCACTCGATCCTACGGGCCAAAATTTATTGGCGCTAGAGAAAGATGGAATTGAAATTTTTGATCTCCGTGCATTTATGATGCAAACGAAGATCCTTTTTACCACTGACATTAAAGATCCAAAATTTATTGGCTTCGACCGATTTGGTCAGCAATTGTCCCTCATAACTGAGCTGGGACAAGTGCTCACCTGGAATCCTATCAATCAACGATTAGTCCGCGAATTGAAATTGCAAAGCGGAGAATACAGCGGTTCTCGTTCAGTTATTCATGATGCATCTAACAACTTCGGTGGAGATCGTTTTGTAGTGGGACTTCAAGAAGTATTTAGACCGAAAGGGGGTACACAAGCCAGCACATTGTTGGAACGTAAAAACCTAATTGTGTATTATGATTGGGCCACAGGTCAGGAGTTAAAGCGAATTCCTGTGCGATTTCGCGTAGATCAAATGGCACAAGGCCCAGGAGCTTCTAATCTCGCTTATTTTTCAACCGATGCGCTTAGTATCTTTTTGGTGAATTATGAAGGGGGTACCATTACCAGTACGGTAAAAGTGAAAGAGCTTCCACATAGAATTACCTTTTCAGATAATGGTGAGTTGTTTGCCGTAGGTAATGTGAAAGGAGAAGTGGACTTATATTATGTAGAGCGCAATTCACCAGCTGAAATAAAGATTCAATTACCTGCTATTGATCGAAGTTATGCATCGGAGCCTACCAGTGAAACAAACCTAAAAGTAAAGGGCATAATAGAAGGCACAGACCGTGTAAGTAAAATTTTGATAAATGGCACACCTGCGCAAAACGATTTTAGTGGAGGTTTCGAAGGTGAAATTAATTTAGAGCCCGGCAAAAATAAAGTGAGGGTGGTTGCCGAAACATCGGAGCAAAAGCAAATCGTGAAAGATTTTTATGTAACCATGGACCCGGCCAAGGCTACCTCTAAAAATCAGACGAAGCACAGTGGTAATGGAAAGCGCGTTGCCTTAATTATCGGAAATGCAAATTATCAGTATTCCAATAAGCTGAACAACACCGCCAATGATGCCAAAACAATGGAGCAAACGCTAAAGGAGTTGGGTTTTCAAGTTACGTTGATACTCGATGGCAATTACGAGACTATGAAAAATGCGGTTTACTCGTTTGGTGATCAAATTACAGATGTAGATATCTCTTTGTTTTATTACGCAGGCCATGGTCTGGAAGTAGATGGCACTAATTATTTAGTACCTACTGATGCCAACATCCAATCGGCTTTGGACGTAAAGCAAAAAGCACTTCCGCTTACTGGTATCTTACGAACTATGGAGTTTACCAACGAAGAAGGACTAAACATGATCATTCTGGATGCATGTCGCAATAATCCATTCCCTACAGGCAAACGCGGAGGCACAGGCTTGGCGAAAGTAAATGCGCCAAGTGGAACCTTGATCGCTTATGCCACGGATCCGGGATCAACAGCTAGCGATGGAACTGGCACAAACGGACTTTACACCGGAGTGCTTTCGCAGCAACTCAAGGTCTCGCAACGTATTGAAGATATTTTTATGAACACACGCAACAAAGTGGAAGAACTCTCTAAAGGATCGCAGCGCCCATGGGAAGAGTTGCGTTTGAAAGGTGTTTTTTATCTCAAGTAATTACTGCTGTCCTTCATCAGGTAGCATTTCGATGTCTCGGATTAATACACGTTTAGAAATAGCTTGTCCGGTTTTGGTAGCAGCCAATCCACCCAATGCCGTTTCTTTATAGCGTGTCTCCATGCTGGCGCCAATTTCGCCCATCGCTTCAATCACTTCATCTACAGGGATAACACTGCTTACGTTGGCAAGAGCAATTTGTGCGGAGCTATTAGCGATAGCAGCCGCACTGGCGTTGCGCACAACACAAGGTATTTCCACCAGACCAGCAACCGGATCGCATACCAAACCGAGCATACACTGTACAGTAATTGCCACTGCATTAAAAATTTGATCAGTATCACCGCCCAAGCAGTAAACAATAGCACCCGCTCCCATGGCCGCTGCCGTTCCCGTTTCAGCCTGACAACCACCAACTGCTCCGGCAATAGAGGCCTTCTGTTCCATAATCAAAGCAATGCCGGCCGACAAAAGCATCGCCTCTAAAATCTTTTTATCATCTACTGAATGAATTTCTTGAAGCGTGAATAGAACTCCCGGCATAATGCCCGAAGCACCCGCAGTAGGAGCTGCCACCACGCGACCCATACATGAGTTTACTTCTTTCGCAGCCAGTGCACGCGAAATCAAATTTTGAAATTCTTTCGAGAGAACGGGAGTTGGATAATTATAAACTTTCTTCGCTCCATTGTTGATCATCCCTGAACGCGAGGTCATATCTTCGGTTAAACCGGTTTGTACGGCATCTTTCATCACACTCCATGCCGTGGAAAGCCCCTGCCAGATTTCGCTTTCATTTCTTCCTTTTTGTTCAAGCTCGTATTCCAATACGGCTTTTACCAATGATGTTTGAGTGGTATTGCAATATGTCTTCCACCCTTCAAAAGAATCAAACAGATAGGCCATAGATGAAGAGATTTGAGCAACGAAGTTACACTCTCGAATGATGGTTTCTGAGCCTTTTGTAAAATATTATGCCATTTGCATCATCTAATTTATAATCTTTGTTTTGAGTTGAAAGTATAAATTAAACCAACCCCTCATGTCACGCATTCTCACGCTTTTCTTCTTGTTCCTTGCGTCTTACGTGTTTTCGCAGTCCAGCGATCCAGAAACAATCAAAGAGATTTATCACCAGGCATTGGCGCAGGGAAAATCCTATGAGATGCTTCGCGAATTATGTGTGAACATTGGTCCCCGTTTGTCCGGATCACCGGGAGCTGCGGCTGCCGTTGAATGGAGCCGACACAAAATGGAAGATTTGGGATTTGATTCGGTGTGGCTGCAACCGGTGATGGTACCCCATTGGGTGCGTGGTCAACAAGAGATTGGTCGCATTATCAACTCAAAAAAAATTGGAACACGTGAAGTAGTGATTACTTCTTTGGGTGGTTCCATCGGCACAGGGCCATCTGGAATTTCCGCTGGGGTTATTGAAGTCAAAAACTTTGACGAGCTCAAACAACTAGGCGGCAAAGTGCAGGGTAAAATTATTTTTTTTAATCGTCCGATGGATCCAACCAAGATCAACACATTCGCTGCGTATGGCGGAGCCGTTGATCAGCGTGGCAATGGTGCGGTAGAAGCAGCCAAGCTGGGTGCCGTGGCGGTGATTGTGCGCTCGATGGGTTCTGGAATAGAACCATATCCGCATACAGGGGGCATGCGCTATGTTACTGGAGTGAAATTGATTCCGGGTGTAGCAATAAGCACAAAGGATGCCGAACTGCTGAGTCGAATACTAAAGGAAGAAAAAGATCTGCAATTTTATTTGGAAACGCATTGCCAGATTTTAGAAGATGCACCTTCCTTTAATGTGGTGGGTGAAATCAGAGGAGGTGAATACAAAGATGAAATTATTGTGGTGGGAGGTCATTTGGACTCATGGGATTTGGCAGAAGGGGCACACGATGATGGAGCAGGATGTGTGCAATCTATTGAGGCATTGCGGATATTCAAAGCAATGGGATACAAACCAAAACGTACGATTCGTGCTGTGATGTTTATGAATGAAGAGAATGGCTTACGTGGAGGTACTAAGTATGCCGAGCTCGCTTTAAAGAATAAAGAGAATCATATTGCTGCTATGGAATCTGATCGGGGAGGATATACACCGCGTGGGTTTACGATGTCTGGCAATGATAAAGTGAAATCAATTATCCGTAGTTGGAAACATTTGTTTGAACCTTATGACCTATGGGATTTTAACCAGGAGGGTGGCGGAGCAGATATTGGCCCGTTGATTTCACAAGGTGTTTTTCAAATTGGATTTTTACCCGACTCACAGCGGTATTTCTCCATTCACCATACACCGGAAGATACTTTTGATAAAGTGGATAAACGCGAATTGGAATTAGGTTCCGCTTCGATGGCTGCCTTAATTTTTTTGATAGATAAATACGGGTTGAAATAGAAATCAAAAATCGATTTCCCCCATCATCTCAGCATTCTCTAAGATATAAATCATTTTATCAGGATTTTTATCATTGAGAATCAGTTTGCCTTTCACTTCAATCGGTTTGTCGGTGTAGCCTATCGGTTTCGTGAGATAAACTTCGACAATGGTTTCAGGGCCGCCAACGCCACAGAAGAAACAGGCACTGAGTGGAAGAGAAGTAAGCATGAAGTGACTCCCCTTCATGCCGTTTTCAAAGGGCACCATGTAACCCGGTAGAGAAATAATTTTGTTGGCTAGTAGCTTCGTATCTTTTGAGAAAATTGGTTTATCAAAATCTTTTTCCTTTTGAAATTCGATGTTGTACAACTTCGGCCACACCAGCGAAGGAAATCCTTTGTACGTGCTTTTTTGAGCAACCGAGAAAGAAGTAACTAATAGCAAGCACAAAGAGAAAACAGTTTTCATAGGAGCTACTTTTATATCCAGCCAAAACTATACTTTTTAACCTTGTTTTGGCTACTTATAAAAAAACAAAAATTCACCGCTAATGTAAACGGTGAATTTTGCATAGAATGCTGAAGAGCTAATTAGTTAGTGTAGGCTTCCATTGGCAAGCAACTGCAAACCAAATTCCGATCACCATACGCATTGTCTACACGACTTACACTCGGCCAGAACTTCGCTTCTTTCACAAACGGAAGAGGATATGCTGCGCGCTGTCTGCTGTAAGGGCGATCCCAAGTATCAGCAGTGATTACAGCTGCGGTGTGAGGCGCGTGTTTCAAAACATTGTTTTCTTTGTCTGCCTTACCTTCTTCTACCTCTTGAATCTCTTTACGGATTTCGATTAGTGCATCTACGAAACGATCGAGTTCAACTTTGGGTTCACTTTCCGTAGGTTCAATCATCAATGTGCCGGCAACAGGGAAAGAAACAGTAGGCGCATGGAAACCATAATCCATCAAGCGCTTGGCAATATCTTCTACTTCAATTCCGAATTTTTTAAAGTCGCGGCAGTCTACAATCATTTCGTGTGCACAGCGACCGTGTGTACCGGTGTACAAAATTTTGTAGTGTTCACTCAATCTTTCTTTGATATAGTTCGCATTGAGGATTGCTAACTTAGTGGCATTTGTTAATCCTTCACCACCCATCATGGCAATGTATGCGTAGGAGATCGCCAAAATGCTTGCGCTTCCATAGGGCGCAGCCGATACAGCTGTGATCGCGTGATCGCCACCAGTTTTCACTACAGCGTGACCGGGTAAGAAAGGTTTCAATTTATCGTTGCAGCAAATAGGGCCCATGCCGGGGCCGCCACCACCGTGCGGAATGCAAAATGTTTTATGCAAATTTAAGTGACACACATCGGCACCAATGTTAGCGGGTGATGTAAGTCCCACTTGCGCATTCATGTTAGCACCGTCCATATAAACAAGTCCGCCATTTTGATGTATGGTTTCACAAATCTCAATAATAGCTTCCTCAAACACACCGTGTGTGGATGGATACGTCACCATCAAGCAAGCCAAATTGTTTTTATACTGCTCGGCTTTTGCTTTCAGATCAGCTACATCAATTTTTCCTTCTGCATCCGATTTGGTAACAACCACTTCCATACCGGCCATGACTGCACTCGCTGGATTTGTGCCGTGTGCAGAAGAGGGAATTAAAGCGATGTTGCGATGATGATCACCACGGTTTTGGTGATAGGCACGGATCACAAGTAAACCCGCGTATTCACCTTGCGCACCACTATTAGGTTGTAGTGATACACCTGTAAAGCCGGTAATTTCTTTTAACCAGTTTTCAAGGTTTGAGATGATTTCGGAATAGCCTTGTGTTTGGTTGCTTGGCGCGAATGGATGCATGTGTCCCATCTCCGGCCAGGTTACCGGAATCATTTCCGTAGTCGCATTCAACTTCATCGTGCAAGAGCCCAATGAAATCATGGAATGTACCATCGACAAATCTTTGCTTTCTAATTTTTTTATGTAGCGAAGCATTTCGTGCTCGCTGTGATAGGTGTTGAAAACGGGGTGAGTTAGGTAATTCGATTTCCTTATTAATGAATTTGAAATCGAAAGGCTTGAGGAAACTTCACTCTTTAATGAATTAATTCCAAATACTTTTAAAATATTTTCAACGTCTTTCAGTGAGGTTATTTCATCAATGGAGATACCAACAAAGTTTCCTGAAAAATACCTAAAGTTCAATTCAAGTTTAGTCGCGGCAGCTTCAATTGCTTTTTTATCGGCTACAGAAACTTTTAAGGTATCGAAATAATTTTCGTTTACTTGTTGAATGCCATTTGCTTTCAAATTACTGTCTAACACTTTCGCCAAACCATGAATTCGTCCGGCAATTTTTTTCAAGCCTTGGGGGCCATGATACACCGCATACATACTGGCCATCACTGAAAGTAATACTTGTGCGGTACAGATATTGGACGTTGCCTTTTCTCTGCGAATGTGTTGCTCGCGTGTTTGCAATGCCATACGATAACCCGGATTGCCTTGAGCATCTTGCGAAATGCCAATGATACGACCCGGCATCTGACGTTTAAACTCATCTTTTGTAGCGAAGAAGGCCGCATGTGGTCCGCCAAAGCCCATCGGAACACCGAAACGTTGTGAGCAGCCCACTACTACATCGGCTCCCATTTCTCCAGGCGATTTTACCAGCAGCAAACTCATAAGATCGGCACCTACTACTACGAATACTTCGCGCTCATGAGCCGATTCGATCAATGCGGTATAATCTTTTATTTCGCCATCGTTGTTTGGATTTTGAATGTATACGCCAAACAAGTTGGGTTGTGTAATATCTAATTTAGAGACATCTCCTACAACTAATTCTACACCAATTGGAGCTGAGCGGGTGCGTAGCAAATCAATGACTTGTGGAAATGTATTTTCATCCACAAAAAACTGATGCGCATCTTTTTTAGCTGCTTTGCGCGAAGCGTGCAATAAGTGTAAAGCCTCAGCAGCGGCAGTCGCTTCATCCAACAACGATGCGTTCGCAATTTCCATTCCCGTAAGGTCAATGATCATTGTTTGATAGTTGATCAACGCCTCCATGCGGCCTTGGGCAATCTCTGCCTGGTACGGAGTGTAGGCAGTGTACCATCCCGGGTTTTCTAAGATGTTGCGAAGGATTACACCGGGTGTAATACAATTGTAATAGCCCGTGCCGATGTAGGATTTGTAAATTTTATTTTTTGATACCAACTTTTTGAATTCGTTCAAAAATGCATACTCCGATTGTGCAGGCGGCAAGTTCAAAGCCTTTTTTAGGCGAATGTTGGCCGGCACTGTTTGGTTGATAAGTTCATCAACAGAGCTTGCCTTCACCACTTTCAGCATTTCGGCTATTTGAGTGTCGTTGGGTGCATTGTGGCGAGCTTCAAATTTTTCGGAGTAGGTTGGATCGATCATTCGTGAGTGGTTGTCAGTTAGTAGTTAGTAACAAATCCATTATCGGTTATCAGAAATCTAATAACCGATAATGGATCACTTTTGTTAGAAGCGTTCGAATTGTGAGAAGAAGAAACTGCCTTCAATTGCAGCGTTTTCATCAGAGTCTGAACCATGAATGGCATTCGCATCAATGGATTTTGCAAAAAGAGCGCGGATGGTGCCTGGCTCTGCTTTCTTCGGATCAGTTGCGCCAATCAATTTTCTAAAATCTTCTACGGCATTCGCTTTTTCTAAAATCATCGGGATGATGGCACCAGATGACATATAGGTTACCAATTCGCCATAGAAAGAGCGCTCTTTATGGATTTCATAAAATTTGCCGGCCAGTTCATTGCTTAGGCGTGTTTTCTTCATCGATACAATGCGAAAACCTGCCTCTTCGATCATTTTGGTAATTGCACCCGCATTTCCTGCAGCTACTGCATCAGGCTTAATCATTGTAAAAGTTCTGTTTCCTGCCATTTTAGTTGTTTTTTGAGGTTTCTGATATAAATAATTTGGGCGCAAAAGTATCAAAAGAACAGGGAAAGGAGAAGCCTGAATCCAGAATCATTGATTATTTTTGCCCCTTCGCCATGAATGATATTGACGGTCTTCGCTCGCTACTAACCAGCCCCAAAAAGGTGGTTATTGTAACCCATTTTAAACCCGATGCAGACGCACTTGGTTCATCGCTCGGTTTGGCTGGTTTTTTAATCAAAAAAGGGCACTCGGTAGACGTTATTTCACCCAGCGATTACCCTGATTTTTTGGCTTGGATGCCGCGTAAAGAAATTGTTACGGCACTTTCAAAAACCAGTAAGGAGCCGGAGCTAAAAACTGCTCAATTGGTAGCGCATGCCGATATCATCTTTTGCCTTGATTTTTCAAGTTTAAAGAGAATCAATGAAGTTGGCGATATGGTAAAGCAATCATCGGCTATTAAAATACTCGTTGATCATCATCTCGAACCGGAAAAATTTGCCCAATTTGAAAAGTGGGACGTTTCCTCGGCCTCAACGGCTGGCCTGATTTTTGAACTGATCAAGGATATCGATAGCGCTGAATCGATTGATTCGGATATGGCGAGTTGCTTATATGCCGGATTAATGACCGATACGGGTGGTTTTCGACACAATAATACCACGCAAAGGGAGTTTTTAATCGCTTCGGAGTTAGTTCGGTTGGGAGCCAACCCCAGTGAGATTGCCAAAAAGATTTATGATATGAATTCGCTGGAGCGACTGCGGCTGACAGGTTATGTTTTAAGTGAAAAACTGACCGTGTTGCCAGAATACAATACGGCTTATATTACACTAACAGGCGATGAATTGAATAAATTTGGCGCCCAAACAGGCGATACGGAAGGATTGGTTAACTACGGCCTTTCAATCAAGGGCGTGAAAATGGCTGTGCTGATGTATGACCGAAAAGAAGAGATCAAATTGTCGTTCCGATCGTTGGCCGATTTTGATGTGAATGCACTGGCACGAAAGCATTTTGAAGGCGGAGGGCATAAAAATGCTTCGGGAGGCCAATCGAGATTAACTTTAGAAGAGACATTGCAAAAATTTTTATCAATTTTGCCTGAATACAAATCCTTATTAAACCAATAGATTCTATACCATTAATAACAACCAATGAAAAATTCACTTTTGCTTTTAGTTTTTGCTGCATTTCTAGCCTCTTGTTCCAATTCCAAAAAGACCCCTTCCGGTTTTGAGTTTACTGTGTTGCGCAAAGGCGATGGAGTGAAAGTAGATTCAGGCAAGTTCATGGTGATGAATTTTGCGTTTAAAGATGGTAAAGACTCGATTTGGAATGATTCGCGAAAGAACGACTATCCAACTGTCGTTCAAATTCAAGGAAGCGTTCCTGCAGGAGATGCAGTGATGGAAGTGATCAAAATGCTGACGAAAGGCGATAGCGTTTCATTTAAAGTCCCTGCCAAGAAGTTGTTTGAAAAAACATTTCGTCAACCGATCCCTTTTAATGTAGATACGGCCCAATCTTTTACATTTTTGATTGGCGTGAAAGATATTTTGGATCAGGAGCAAGTGAATAAGCTTCAGGAAGAATTGACTGCGAAGCAAAATGAAAAGATGATGCGTGAGCAGGAGCTTCAGTTGGCTAAGGATACAGTAGCGATTGATGATTATTTGAAGGCAAAGAATATTGCCGCTTTAAAAACTAAATCAGGTTTGCGTTACGTTGTTACCAAAGAAGGAAAAGGTGCTAATGCGAAATTAGGAGATTTGGCAAAAGTAAATTATAGTGGTTATTTGTTGAACGGAAAATACTTCGATACGAGCATTGAAGCGGATGCCAAAAAAAACAATGTGTATATGCCGGGAAGAACATATGCACCGTATGATGTTGAGATTGGCGGGTACCCACCGGTGATTCAGGGTTGGGTTGAAATTTTGCAATTGATGAACAAAGGAGCTAAAGTGCAAGTTTATATTCCTTCTACTTTGGCGTATGGAAATCAGCGCAGAGGCGAGGTTATTATTGAAAACTCCATTTTAGTTTTTGATATGGAGATGGTTGATATAAATGTAAAAAAATGAAATTAAGGGTTGGCTATTTATTTTTTTTACCTGCTTTTTTTTCTGGGTGTTTAGGTGATGAAACAGTAAATCCAAGTTTCGCTGAGCAACTAGCAAAAGACAGAGTTATAATTGATGATTATATCAGTAGCAATAGTATTAACAATGTTCTGTCTGATCCTGAAAACCTGGGTGTAAAGTATAAGGTAAATTTTACTGGCCCTGGAATTAAGCCAACGCTTGATGATTCCATTGAGGTGAATTATACAATAAAATTAATCCCGTCAGGTACAGAGGTAGAGAAATCAACAGCGCCTGTCAAAGTTTTGCTTGGAAAAGCAGTGTCTGGTTGGCAAATAGGATTACCACTTATTACTCGTGGATCCAACGTGTCACTGTTTGTCCCATCGGGATGGGCATTTGGAACGATACAACATAATTCAATTCCTCCAAACTCAAATTTATTTTATCAGATTGATTTACTAAAGGTCATTTCTCAGTTAAGTAAGGATACAATAGCAATTGAAAACTATCTTACAGTAAAAGGTATCACTAACTATGTTAAAGATCCGAGCGGCCTTCGCTACAGGATAACGAAAACAGGTGCTGGGGATAAACCAAAATCCACAAGTATTGTAACGTTTAACTATGAAGGCAAACTTCTCAAAACAGAAACTATCTTTGATAAATCACTTTCACCTCAACGATTTAAGTTAGAGAATTTGATTAAGGGTTTACAGATTGGAATGTTGAATATGTCGGTTGGTTCGAAGGCCACATTTTACATCCCTTCAACGTTGGCTTATAGTTACACAGGAACTCAAGATGGATCTGTACCACCACAGTCTGTTACAATTTTCGACATTGAATTAACTGCAATTGAATAATGTGTATGAATGGGTTAATTAGTTTCAAATTAAAATCTATTTTCTATGGTCTGGTGGCCTCAGCAACTTTATTAATGGTTGCTTGTTCCACTGATGTTCCTACAGGTCCATCTTTCGAAGAACAACTAAAGAAAGACAAGGAGATTATCAATACGTACATTGTCAGCAAAGGAATCAATGCCCCCACTGACCCGGACGATTACGGTGTAAGGTATAGCTACACTTCTGTTGGAACCGGAATTACTCCAATTGTTGATGATTCAGTTAAAGTAAATTACACCTTGCGTCTTCTGCCAAACGAGGTGCAGATTGAAAAGACAACAGCTCCGGTTACATTTTTGTTAGGACGTTTAATCCCAGGATGGCAAATAGGTTTACCCCTTATAAAGGAGGGATCAGTTGCTAAACTTTATATTCCTTCTGGTTGGGCTTATGGAGCATATCCGAGTGGATCAATTCCTGCCAATTCAAATCTGATTTTTGAAATTGAGTTGCTGAAGGTAATCTCTCAACTACAAAAAGATACTGTATTGATCAATTCATTTCTAACAGCAAAGTCGATCACAACCCTTCGAGACCCAAGTGGTTTACGGTATTTATCTACCCTGCAAGGAACCGGTGCCACACCAACTGATGCCAGCACAGTTTCTTTTAAGTATACCGGAAAATTAATCAACGGAGCTGAGGAGGGAGTTACTTTTGAAACATCTAGCGTTCCTATCAAGATCAAAATGACTGACTTAATTAAGGGTTTGAAAGTCGGACTCAAGTTTATGAAAGTAGGAGGCAAGACTACGTTCTATATACCTTCAACAATGGCCTACGGTTATGCAGGAACGACAGA
>JAJTHV010000050.1 GCA_021300095.1 Flammeovirgaceae bacterium
ATTGAATTAAAATGAAGACTTACAAAGGCGAACAAATAATTAAGCAACTCGAAAAGAGAAAGGGTGGCTATTTTTATTTGAAAATTGAATCGGACATTGTGAACAAATTTAAAAATAAGAGGCATACTCGTTTTATTTGCACACTTGATAAACTCGTTTCATTTCAGTGTGGGTTAAACCATTTAGGCGAAGGTGATTTTTTTATTATTCTTTCGACCAAAAACCTAAAAGCGCTTGATAAAACTTTAGGTAAAAAAGTTAACTTTTCTCTAAAGGAAGATCCTAATCCATTGGGTGTAGAAATGCCTGAAGTACTTGAGACCATTTTAGAACAGGATAAAGCGCTCAAAGAGATTTTTGACGGTTTGACTCTTGGTAAGAAAAGGAATGTGATCCACAGCATCAACAAATTAAAGGATTTGGATAAGCAGGTTCAAAAGGCTATTAAAACCATTGTTGACAGTACGAAGCCAAGACCCAAAAGGCGACTGTAAAGTATACTGCCGCTAACGCAAAGTCGTATGTATAGCAGATACTTTAGAAAACAAATTTCTTTTTTAAAACAGTAGGTAAATAATTTACCTTAAATGAAAGTTTAAGTATGAGTCACATTCGAGATCGATTTTACACGTATTTTATTTCTGCACTCCATAGAAATTCTGACCCGGAGACGAAGTTCTTCTTTGACAGTGCAGAGGCTTAGTAGGCTTCTTTAATTTATGACAGCATTTATTTTGCCCCAAAGTTCGTTGTCAAAACCGGAAACCGCAAAATTTGGGTTTGCAGGGTCAGACGCATCTCCCATTCTTATAATTACCATTTTTTTACTTGGTATTACATAAATTCGTTGGTCATTCGCTCCCATTGCCGAATACATATCAGCAGGTGCATTTGGAATCAAGTATCCCTGATAAACTGTTTGCTCACCCGGAATCATAAAACTAGTTTTTCCATTTAACCACCATAAATATCCATAAGAAGGATTGATATTTTGAGAGGTTGAAATGCTTTCATTAAAAAAAGTCTCATTTATAATTTGTTCGTTATTCCATTTTCCTTTCGCCAATGCCATAAGACCAAACCTTGCCATACTTCTGGTGGTGCTATGGTATATGGTAAAGATTGTTCCAAACTCCCAAAATCCATCTATTCCAATTTTGTTTTTTAATTTCTCATTAAAATATGTTTCAAAAGGTTTATTGCTTGCACCGGCAACAACATCGGTTAATTTTTGAAAAATATTGCTGTACGCCCACCGCGTTCCTGCGTCTGCAACATACGTTAAGTTGGCTTTAACAACATATTGTTTTGTATCATCATTGCCTACTGTCATTATTAGTAAATCTTTTACGGAAATTAAGTTTTCTTTTGCCAAGGGCATACTCGTCCATTCCGTTCCCAAATAATCAGATGCTTTGTTGTTAATGTTCAATAGTCCTTCTTGTTGTGCGATTCCCGTTGTAGTTGCAACTAAGGTTTTACCTGCACTGTTCCATTCCCAAGTAGTGTTTGAAGAATGACCATTAAAATATTCTTCCATTACAATTCTTCCATTTACAAGAATCATAAATGATTTTGTGTTTTTTTGCGTAAGAAAATCTTTCAGCGGTTGGATTGCGTTTTGATTCCAACCTAAACTTGAAAGCGGTTTCGTTTCCCAAGTAGTATTTGTATTGGAAGGGAAATACATAGATTCTGATGTTGTAGGTTGAACAACATCATCATTTTTACTACAACTCGAAATTGATAGTAACAGCAATAAAAGAATTGTAGACGACTTCATAATTATTCTGACATTTAGTTTAACACAACCCTTAGATAATTTATTTTCCCAAAGGTTTAAAGTGTTTTAGCATTTTTAGCGTGTTATTTTACCATAACCGCCAACATAGGATACGCGCATCTTTTACTGTGAAACTTGCGGATATTTCACTTACATCCGCTGACTCTTTGTTCAAATTTCGTGCTTCTCTTCCACTCCTCCCAAAAAAGTGTTGTCGTAATTGTCTGAATCAGGATTTTAGGATTTTAGGATGGGCAGGATGATGGTTAAAGTGAAAAGGGATGTGTTAGGTAAAGTGTCATTGGAGAAATTTGGGGATGCTTAATCGCGGACTAAGGATAGCTTGGACAGCGATCAGAGGCTGATATTGGGTGCTGGTTGCAGATTGCTAGCTTTTTATATTCCAGCTTTATGTAAACGCGAATATTACAGCACCAATTTCGTTTTGTCTGAAACCATTGCTTTCGTTGGTCTTTCGGCATCTTCAAAGGCTCGCCCATGTATATACCCATTTCGTTTGGTTGGCAAGAATGAACATTCTTTTAAGGTTTGTTGAATAAGAAGAGCCTGCTGTAACGTGAAGGTATTATTCCAGGATGGTCCATAGTCCATCAAGTTAGTTGAAATAAACCTCTCTGAAGAGCAGCTCGTTTTCTCGATCGAAAATTTACTTTGATCGTCATAAACTGTCCTATAATAACTCCATGTGTCTGCACATTCATCAGCATCTCTGGTGCAGTCGCCAAATACATGAAACAAATTTAGCATATGACCTATCTCGTGAGATAATAAAGACGAGAAGGCACTTCTCTGATGTAACATCACACCATAAAGACCCGGTGGATAGGCACTTGATCCTTGGATGAAGTCGGGAAAGTACGCCCAGCTAAAGCCGTTTAATTTCGGATCAAAGTAGGGAGCTAACGCAACCCATACATTTATGTACTTCTTCGGAGGCCAAAAGCAATTTTGCCAGGTATAATCCTCAAAATCTTTCGTTGATTGAAATGAAGTGCCGCCCGTTTCAATAAAGTTAACGCCCGCCCATGTTAATGCAGCACCTTGAATATCGTTCTTTGCCATTTGCAGTTGAATGCCAGTGTCACTTGCATTCGGATCTATTGATCCAGACAAGTTACTGAAATCCTTGTTGGACCATCCCACTAACTTTGACAGATAATTTGACACCGAATCTTTTTGAGAATTTGATAAGGGCTTTGCTGTATGATTAAAATAGTGAAAAATCACAGGAAGTACTGTGGGGCGAAATAGAACAGGCTCGATCGCAGTTATTTCAATATTGACATCGCGGACAGGAATGGAGTTGGGTTTCAACCGAAATGAATAGCTGCCCTTTTCTGTGGTACTAAATCGAAAGGGGTACCTCAGTTGAAAGTTCTTTCCATTTGTTTGCACTTCGATTATATCATTCTTTGAATCATACAACGGCACACCAATGTCCAACTTATTAAAAGCCAAAACCTCTAGCTCCACATAATTCAGTCCATTGGCTATAACCCCTTTGGAATTGGTAGCGATTGATTTCGCCAATTTGACATAGGCTACCTCTGAAGTGTTTTGCTGCTGGTAAGGGAGATATGGGAATGGGTTTTGGCTCTCGCAAGCCCCCAAAATAATAAGTAGAACAAATAGGAGTTTCTTCATTTTTTAGCAGTTTGCGTTCTTTACATACTAAAATGGCAAAGTCACCGAAAAGATACAGTTCAGTCAGAAAAATTATTGAGCAAAGCAGATTATCTCTGTTTCACCCTTGCGCAGCGGCTGTGCATATACGCTGAATTCTCGGTTTGTGAAACGCTAAGCAGGTGTGAGACGGCTATAGAAC
>JAJTHV010000306.1 GCA_021300095.1 Flammeovirgaceae bacterium
GAAGGTGCAAAGCGGAGATACCCAGAAATCACTGCTGAAATAAAAGAACGCATTGATTTTGAATTAGAGACCATCAAAAAAACCGGTTATCCCGGCTACTTTTTGATTGTACAAGATTTTACATCGAAGGCGCGTGAGATGGGCGTTTCTGTTGGACCAGGTCGTGGATCGGCAGCCGGATCGGCAGTAGCCTATTGCATTGAAATTACAAATGTAGACCCCATTGCTTATGATTTGCTGTTCGAGCGTTTCCTCAATCCCGATCGCGTTTCTCTTCCCGATATTGATATTGACTTTGATGATGAGGGGCGCGACAAAGTGTTGCAATATGTGATTGAAAAATACGGACACAATCAGGTAGCGCAAATCATCACCTATGGCACCATGGCGGCTAAGTCCTCTATACGCGATTGCGCGAGGGTGATGGAATTGCCGTTGACGGAATCCAACAACATTGCCAAGTTGGTACCTGAACGACCCGGCACCACATTAGCTAAAGCTTTCGAAGAAGTAAAAGAATTGAGTGACCTGAAAAAAGGAACCGACTTGAAAGCACAAGTGCTCAAGCAAGCGGTCATTTTAGAAGGTTCACTGCGCAACACAGGTACACACGCCTGCGGTGTGATCATCACACCCGATGATCTCACCAAATTTGTTCCGGTTTCTACTGCGAAAGATTCCAACATGCTAGTCACACAGTTCGACAACAGCGTGGTAGAAAGTGCCGGCATGTTGAAGATGGACTTTTTGGGTTTGACAACACTCACCATCATCACCACCGCCATTCGCAATATCAAAAAGCGCCAAGGCATTGATATTGATATTGACAAAATTCCACTCACCGATCCGAAAACATATCAACTTTACCAACGAGGCGAAACCACCGGCACGTTTCAGTTCGAATCGGATGGTATGCAAGCGTACCTGAAAGGATTGAAGCCCGATAAGTTTGAAGACTTAATTGCGATGAACGCGTTGTATCGTCCGGGGCCGATGGAATACATTCCCAACTTCATTGCACGGAAGCATGGTCGTGAACCAATCAAGTACGACTTGCCTGAGATGGAAGAGTATTTGAAGGACACCTATGGAATCACCGTGTACCAAGAGCAGGTGATGTTGCTGTCGCAGAAGCTCGCCAACTTTTCAAAAGGTGATGCGGACGTGTTGCGAAAAGCGATGGGTAAAAAGCAGAAAGACGTACTCGACAAGATGAAGAGCAAGTTCATTGAAGGTTGTAAAAAGAACAATCACGATGAACAGATTGCCGAGAAAGTGTGGAAAGACTGGGAGGCTTTTGCACAGTACGCTTTCAACAAATCGCACTCTACTTGTTATTCATTAGTAGCGTATCAAACTGCCTACTTAAAAGCCAACTATCCGGCTGAATACATGGCTGCGGTACTCACGCATTCGCAAAGCAACTTAGATAGTGTCACCTACTTTATTGAAGAATGCCGCAAGCAAAATATTGAAGTGTTGGGGCCGCATGTAAATGAATCGGGTGTGTACTTTGAAGTAAACAAAGAAGGAAAAATTCGATTTGGTTTGGGGGCTATTAAAGGCGCAGGCGATGCTGCCGTAGAATCCATCATTCAAGAACGAGATGCACGCGGATCTTTCAAGGATCTATTTGATTTTGCGAAGCGATTGAATCAGCGAGCGGTCAACAAAAAGACATTTGAATGCCTCGCCTTGTCAGGTGCATTTGATTGCTTTCCCGAATACCATCGCAGGCAATACATTGCTGCGAAAGAAGGAGATCTTTCATTGACTGAAAAGGTAATTAAGTATTCAGCCAAGCTGCAACAAGAGTCACAAAGTGCACAGGCCAGTTTGTTTGGGAGCAGTACCGGCACACAAATGCCTTTGCCAAAAGTAGATCCGATCGAACCTTTCAGCGAAATCGAAAAATTACATTTTGAAAAAGAAGTAGTAGGCGTTTACATCTCCGGTCACCCGTTGGACAATTTCAAATTTGAAATGGATGCTTTTTGCAATACTCCTGTATCTGCGCTAAGCGAATTGGACGGAAACGAAGGCAAAGAATGTAAAATGGGAGGCATCGTTGCTTCGGTGGAACATCGCATGACGAAAACGGGGCGACCTTTTGGTAAAATGTTCATTGAAGATTACAGTGGCAAAGCCGAAGTGGTTTTGTGGAGCGATGATTATCTCAAATTCAAATCTTTCTTAATGCCGGGGCTTTTCCTTTTCATTGAAGGCAACATTGTGAAAAAAGCCTGGGGCGATCAAAGCTTAGAATTCAAAATCCGTTCGATTGATTTGTTGAATGAGTTGGCAAATAAAAAAGTGCAAGGACTGGCTTTGCGATTTACCGTGCAAGATGTGAATCGTGATTTTATTGATTCGATTGATAAGATTTGCAAGAAAAACGCAGGCAATTCATCTATCAAAATGTTCTTGAAAGATGAATTGGATTCGATGCAGGCCGAGTTGCTTTCACGATCCGGCAGAGTGAAGGCTTCGAATCAACTGATCAACGAATTGAAAAAATGGGCAGAGGTGGGCGTGATTGGCGAAAAGCAAGATGTACGCTGGCTGACGGATCTATCGCCAAAAGTGACACAAAAAACAGAAGTTGGAACATTTTCTCCTACCTTTGTGTTGGACACTGTAGAATAAATAAAGAACATATAAACACACTCTATATCATGGGAAAAACACTCGAACTTACCGATGCAACATTTGATGAAACCTTAAAAAGCGACAAACCCGTTTTAGTCGATTTTTGGGCAGAATGGTGCGGACCTTGTAAAATGATTGGCCCTTTGGTGGAAGAACTTGCCGGAGACTATGAAGGCAAAGCCATTGTAGCCAAATTAAACGTGGATGAAAACCCACAGGTGACTGCACGCTTTGGCGTTCGCAATATCCCTACTTTGCTGGTTTTCAAAAACGGCCAAATTGTGGATAAACAAATTGGCGCTGTGCCAAAATCAGTTTTAGCTAATAAGCTGCAGGCACAGGTTTAGTTTAATCGAACCATAGAAATCAGGGCAGTGGGCTTACACCTTCTGCCCTTTTCTTTTGTGTGCTATCCGATCGATTTCAGTCGCTCGACCATTTCCAACACAGCCGGGCAAACCAGCGTATTCTTATGGGTGAGATCCATGATCTGCACCATCTTTTTGCGATCGGTATGCGGATATTCACGGCAGGCTTTGGGCCGATCGGCATAAACGCTGCAATAGTTTTCAGAATCTAAAAAGGGACAAGGTGAAGACTTAAGCACATAGTCTTTGTCTTCGTCTATTCGCAAATACTTTTCGATAAAATCGCCCGGCTTCATGCGCAGCGCTTTCGCGACTCGCTCAATATCAGTCTGATAAAAAATAGGGCTTGTGGTTTTACAGCAATTCGCACATGCCAGGCAATCCACTTCCTGAAATACTTCTTCATGCACCGCATGAAACGCGTCATCCATTTCGCGTGGATTTTTTTTCTTCAATCCCATCAAAAACTTTTTGTTTTGACTTGACTGAGCTTGTGCTTTTGCTTGAAATGAATCTATGTCGATCACAACTAAGCTGAATTTCTGGCCGCGTTGATAATACCAAACATACTTCGGATAATTAACTTGCGGTAGCGCAGTTCATGCATCTTATTCGACTCATTCAAATTTCGCAAATTCATCAAAGCAGATTGCTGTATTGCTATCAGCGGAAGCACAATTTGTTCACGCAAGTGTACGGACTGGCGAATATTGGGATTGTTGCCCATCAACTCATTCAAGCCAGATACCTCCAGCGTTTTAGATCTTGATAATAAATACTCATTATACATTTTGTGCCAGAACGGACCGAACTCAGGGTCGTTGCCCAAATAGGTAGTGGCTTCATAATACGTTTTTGTCAGCGACATCATGCTGTTGCCCAAGAGTGTTCGGAAGAACAACGAGTTTTGATACAACTGTTTCAAAAGCGGCAATTTTCCCTTTTTCTCCAACGCTTCAATGGCACTTCCCACACCATAAAATCCGGGAATGTTTTGTTTCATCATAGCCCACGATCCCACAAAAGGAATGGCACGAAGATCTTCAAATTTAAGTCCTTCGTTTGCGCTGCGCTTCACTGGTCTTGAGCCAATGTTGGTATCGCCAAAAAAAGAAAGAGGCGTAACTTTTTCCAAATAAGGAACAAATTTCTCGTTGTGCTTCAGATCGAGATAAGCACGATAGCCTTCGTTGGCCAACTCATCGAGCAACAATTTATCTTGTTCTGTAATTTGTGTTTCGTTGCGCTTAAAAATAGAGCCTTCCAATCCAGCCGAAACTAACTGCTCTAAGTTAAAGCGGCTGGAAGCCACCTTTCCAAAATTAGAACTGATGGTTTGACCTTGAATGGTTACTTGCACTTGCTCATGTTCGATGGTATCGCCCAACGATGCGTAGAAATCGTGGGTGTTACCACCACCACGGGCCGGAGGGCCTCCCCTTCCATCAAAGAACAATGCTTTCAATCCAAACTTACGAGAAACCGCACTTAAACTTTCTTTGGCTCGGAAGATCGACCAGTTGGCACGCAAGTAGCCTCCATCTTTTGTACCATCCGAAAATCCCAACATGATTGTTTGATGATTTTTTCTGCGCTCTAAATGCGCCCGATAGGCCGGTATGGAATACAATTCTTCCATGATGGCCGGTGCATGCGCCAAGTCATCAATAGTTTCGAAAAGAGGCACGATGTCCAAATCCAATTCTTCGCCATTGCCGATGAGCAATCGAGCTAAAACAAACACTTCGATTACGTGCAATGCCTGTTGGCAATTGCTGATGACATAGCGATGACTTCCGGCTGCACCGTTCTCTTTTTGAATTTTTGCAATGGCCAAGATGCTTTGAATGGTTTCATTCACTAAGGCATCTTCAAAATCGACAAAGATCAAATTTGATTTGATCGTAAGGAGGTAGTTGATCTGCTCGGTATGTGAAAGCGCCTCAAACTCCTGCGAAGAGATACTGTTTCTTTTAGCTGATAACTTGTCTAAAATTCCCTTCCACACTGCATCATGCTTTCGGCTGTCCTGCCGTATGTCCAGCGTGGCGAAATGGAATCCAAAAATACGGATCTTCAAAATGAAGGCATCCAGTAATTCCAAAAACAATCCGCCATGATCGGAAACTAATCGTGTCCGAATATCATTCAGCTCTTCAAGTAGTTCCTGTGCATGCTGGTAACTTCTTTCCTTTCGGTATACAAAAGCATAAACTTTTTGCTCTACAGCAATCATTCTGTCAGCCACTCCGTGAAAGGTGAGTTGCCTGCGCAACAAGCGTGCATCCTTATAATAACATTTCAGGATGGACTCCTGTAATCGAGCGGCCACACGCAGCGTAATCTCGGCAGTTACAAACGGGTTGCCATCGCGATCACCACCGGGCCAAAATCCGATGACAATCAATTTATTGTTTTGCCAGTCCGCCAGCGAAACATCTAAGCCTTGCGACAACGAGGAAACGATTTGTGGAATGGAGTGATAAAAAACATTTTCGAGGTACCAACACAAACTGAGCGCTTCATCATAGGGCGTAGGCTTATTTTGGTTGATGAATCCGGTCTTTCCGAGCTGTTGCAACAATACATTGATTTCCGAAAGATCGTTTTGGCGGATAGCTGTTTCTAAATCTGTGAGGATACCCAACACATGGCCGGGATAAAACTGGGTAGGGTGTGCCGTTAGTACAATGCGCAAACTAAAGTCTTGGAGACGTTGCAAAAGCTCCGCCTCCTTCTTTTCCAGTTTGGTGCGAAGCAGCAAAGCCGAGATGGTTCCTTTTCCATTAAAGTCATTGACTTGCTCGAAGGCCGCATCTTCCACCGAATCGAAAAGAGCCACTTGCCGCTCAATGTATTGGATAAAGCTGAATAGCAAATCGAATTGCTCCTGCTCGTTTATTTGAGGTGCCATCTCTTTAAAAAAGAGAGTTAGAATCTCAGATGCCGATTTGCCATTCGCAAATCCTGTTGCACAGTATTGTTGCAAAAGAGGCAGCAAAACGCCTGTGCGGGCCACATTGCGAAATGGTAAATTGAGGAAAAGGCTATTGTAGATATGAAATCGGGTAGCTACCAGTTGCGAATAAGAGGTCATTTCGGGTTACGTTTAAAATACCTGAAGTCATTTATGCTCAGTGTACTTGCAGTTGGCGACAATTTAACCTAACTTTTGAAATCTAAACCCAGAATCGTATGAAGAAAATCTACTGGCTCATTTTTGTAGCTTCCCTTCTTAGTTCATGCCTTGGCTTTAAAGAATTACCTGTTGAATACGATTATAGCTACAACGGCAATTTCAAACGATACCGGACTTTCAACATCATGAAGCCGATTGGATTAAACGATACCACCATGACGAATGAGGTAATCGAAAAATCCATCATTTCGCGAATGAAATTTTTAGGCTATAGATTAACCGACACGCGCCCGCACCTGATTGTTGGCTTCAAAATGTTTTCAGACAGCCTGAAGTTCAACGGCTACAACCAACCTGAAATTGAAGAGTGGGTAAAGTCACAACGGACGGATGTGGACTACAGTCCCAAAAAGCTAAATATGAAAAGCGGCACGTTGCTGATTCAATTGTATGACCGCAGGCAGAATAAATCCATCTGGCAAGGCTACGCCACCACTTTTTACGGGGGTATCGATTTTAACAATCAGCGGCATTTACGAAATGCGGTAATCTCAATCTTAGACAAATACCGTTTTTGGGCCGAGGGTTTTGTAGAAGGGCAAGCCCAGAAAGAGACATCGGAACTCTAACTATTTCTGTGCAATTCATAATCCCATAAAAAAACCCTAAAAATTGGGTTTTGCTTTTCAAAATAAATTCTACCTTTGCGAACCTTTTTAAGGGATAGATTGACCTATGGTGTAATGGTAACACTGCAGATTTTGATTCTGCCTTTCTAGGTTCGAATCCTAGTAGGTCAACCACCAAAACCCGCTTGGGTACACCTAGCGGGTTTTTAGTTTAAAAATATGGCTGTAAAAATATTTTCTGGTCGCGCTACCACTTATCTGGCTGAGAAAGTAGCACACGCTTATGGCGAGCCGCTCGGTAAAGTTGATTATCAGCAGTTTAGCGATGGCGAAATGTCTCCCTATATCGGAGAATCGGTGCGTGGCCATGATGTTTTTATTGTTCAATCTACCTTTGCGCCAGCCGATAACTTCATGGAGTTGTTGCTGATGATTGATGCTGCCAAGCGTGCCAGTGCCTCCAATGTAAACGTGATTATCCCTTATTTTGGATATGCCCGTCAGGACCGCAAAGACAAGCCACGGGTAGCTATTGCCGCCAAGTTAATTGCAAACCTTTTGTCCGCTGCCGGTGCTAATCGCATTATGACCTGCGACTTACATGCCGATCAGATTCAAGGATTTTTTGATATCCCACTTGATCACCTGGACGGCAACTATATTTTTGTTCCGTACCTCAAATCGTTGAATTTGCCCAACATTATGTTTGCATCTCCGGATGTGGGTGGAATCAAACGCGCCAGAAGTTTTGCCAAGTTTTTCAATGCCGAGTTGGCCGTTTGCGACAAGTACCGCAAAGAAGCTAACAAAGTTGAGTCCATGCGCCTGATTGGAGAAGTGGAAGGCAAAGACGTAATTCTGGTGGATGATCTAGTTGACACCGGAGGCACGTTGTGCAAAGCAGCAGCCCTCTTAAAAGAAAAAGGAGCTAACACGGTGCGCGCAATTTGTACGCATCCTGTACTATCTGGCAATGCATACGACAATATTCAATCTTCTGCTTTGGAGGAGTTGGTAGTATCTGACACCATTCCATTGAAACAACAAGTTTCTAAAATTAAAGTACTAACTGTTTCTGATTTGTTTGCGAAGGCCATTCGCAAAATTCACGATCACGAATCGATCAGTTCATTATTTATCCGTTTGTAATCAATTTTAAATTAAACCAATAAACAATTATGAAAACCATCGAGATTATAGGGTATCGAAGAGCAAATCTCGGCAAGAATGACTCGCAAAAAACCCGTGAAGAAGGAAATGTTCCTTGCGTACTTTACGGAGGTGATAAGCAAGTTCATTTCCACTCGCCCGTTATTTTGTTCCGCGACTTAGTGTACACCAACGAAGCACACTTTGTTCATTTGAACATTGAAGGCGAAGAGTGTCAGGCAATCATGCAGGAAGTTCAATTCCATCCTGTAAGTGAAATCATTCTTCACGTAGATTTTCTACGCATCAGCGA
>JAJTHV010000011.1 GCA_021300095.1 Flammeovirgaceae bacterium
ACCCGAAGTTACCGGCAGATGATGCAACAAGCAACCACTCATGTAATCATCATGTCGCCTTACTTTTTACCGGGAACGACCTTTCGCAAGCTGATGCGTAAGGCTGCCAAACGCGGTGTTACCATTCAACTGATCTTAACCGGCATTTCTGATATACCCCTTGCCAAATATGCCGAACGTCATCTCTATCACTGGATGCTGAAACACTCTATTCAGATTTTTGAATACAAACGAACGGTGCTTCATGGCAAACTGGCCACCTGTGATGGTGAATGGACAACGGTCGGTTCATACAACATCAATAATTTAAGCGCGTATGCCAGTATTGAATTGAATCTGGAAATCAAAGTCAAATCATTTGCTATCAAAACAAAAGAAAGATTGGAGCAGATTATTGAAGCGGATTGCACGCCTATTACACTGGCAGAGTATCAACATGAAACAAACATCGGTAAGCGATTTCTGCAGTACATCTCCTATCTGATTTTACGATTCATGCTTCTGATTTTCACCTTACGTAAGGCACAGCAGGAGTAGTTAATTGCCTTTGATTCGTTGCACAAGTGCCGCCAAGTTCGAACGATTTAATTGAGCCCATCTTCCCCGCTGTAATCTACCGGAATTCTTAGACGGATGCTCGAGGTAATAATGAAACGTGAATGGAGCCTGATCATTTTGCCAGCCTGCTTCCCGTCCAAATCGTAAATCATTGAATATCAATTGACCTTCTAGGTGATCAATGGTATAATATCCCTGTGAAAATCGAACCAAGTTCGATCGCTCCTCTACATTTGAGTAATTGGCGATACGGTCTTCGTTTCTCGGAAAAAAGTAGAATTGGATAAACGATTCGCTATCAAAAACAGAACTGTAACCGATATAGTATCCCGAATCCACTTCTACCACACAATACCACAAGAAGATATTGAACTCCGTAGGTGTTGAAAAATAACGTTGGCTTGAAATATTTTGTGCACTGAGCGTTGATTGCAATCGCTTATTGACGATTCCATGATTTAAAAAGGACATGCACACGTAAAGAAAACTGATGAACAGACTTCCCACTGCCCAATTGAATCGATAGCGGTGCGTATGTCGATGTAAAATCAAAACGAAGAATGCCACACCCAAAATCGCAGAAAAGAACGGATCCATTACAAATAACGAATGCAATGAAATACGTACATGTGAAAACGGCTCGAGCCAACCTACACCATACACATTCAATGAATCGAGAAGTAGGTGAACCAATACTTCTAATGATACAAAGACCGTCCAACTGATAAATGACAAATCGAAATCGCGAAACCACTTTCGGGCAGCGATGGCCAAGACGAGGCTAAGAATTATTAAGAATAAAAATGAGTGAGTAAAGCCCCGATGTGCGAGCAGACTAGCCGAAGGTGATACGAAAAGTGAGCTAACAAAATCAATATCAGGAATACTTTGGAATACAGCACCGATTACAAGTGCTTTTTTTCCTAGCGACTTACCAGCATACAATTCACCAATAATCGCTCCGATGGCAATGTGTGTGAGAGAATCCATCTGATCGATATATGTGGCGGATTAAACGAAGTTCTGAACGGAAGATTACTTGGTTACGAAAGTCCAAACAGCACATTCCGTATGATTCACCACATCTTCCGCGATGCTTTGTAAAAAGAAATGCGCCAAGCCCTTACGTCCATGCGTGCCCATAGCAATCATATCCGCCTTAATTTCGTGTGTAAATTCCGTGATTCCACTTTCTACAGTAAAATCATTTCGGGTGTTGATGGTGAAATTTTCTAACTTATGGTATTCTGCATATTCACTGATGCCCAATTCTTCATCGGTGGTTCGTTTCATATTTCCCGGTGTATTAACCACCAACAGGTGCAATTTTGCCGAAAAGAATTCTTGAAGTTTCTTTACCTGCTTCACCAACTTACCTTCGGTCAACGATAAATGAGTTGGGAAAACAATGTGTTTGATCATTTTTACTTTTGTCGATTTATGAATTGCAATCACGGGAACAGGTGCATTACGCACGATTTTATCCGTATGCGATCCAATGAAAATCTCACGAACACCGGTGGCACCGTGTGTACCCATCACAATTAAATCCACCTTTTTCTCTTCAGCGATTCGCAAAATCGAATGCTGAATAGAACCTAATTCGACCAGCGTGGTCGTCTTTACATTTTTATCTGTAGCATGCTTTCTGATTTTGTAAAAATGTTTCTCAGCCGTCTTTTTCAATTCGTTAAAGAAAGACATTTCATAGTCCATCACAGGCATCATGGTATCATGCATTTTGGGCAGCTCAACTACATTAAGTAAGATAACTTGACCTTCGCTTTGACTGGCCATATCAATGGCAAACTTAAACGCCTCAATGGAAGGAACTGAAAAGTCACAAGGAACTAGTATTTTTTTCATAAGAATATATTTAAAGTTTCGTCTACTTGTGAAAAACCAAAATAGGATAATCAGCAGTAGCCGTGAGTTTGTTAATGACACTTTTTTGAAAGAGTGTAGCTATAAATGAATGGTGAATCGAACAAAGGGCAAGCACATCTACTTTTGCAGTGGTCACATAATTGTGGATGGCGGTGCTGACATCATCTGAGTATACTGTATCAAAAAGTATATCGGTTGAATTGTAAAGTAGCTTTGTCTTTTCAATCACTTGTTGCGAACTCACTTCGGTTTCTCGTGTGTAATGATCTTTGATTTGCACTACGATGACTTTACCTTTAGTGATTTTGATCCAATCGAGCAATTGACTCATGGGCAATTCCCATTCACGCTCAAAATCAAAAGCAAAGGCTGTTAATGAAACCTCCTGATAGAGGTATCCGGTTGGAACTAACAAAACAGGAACAGCCGATTTTTTTGCTACTTCATACGAACGACTTCCGAAAAAAAATTGATAGTAGTCGTCCGAGCCATTCGTGCCCATCACAATTAAATCATATCCTGCACCCCGATTGGCAATGAGTGTTTCCAGATTTTGGTTCGATGCTTCCACCTCATATGTACACGAAATCTTATAAACATCCATCACCTGATAACTTAGCGAGTCCAAGTTCTCTCGTACCGGTTCGGTGGCAAGATAGGAGCCCTTGATAACCTCATCCGGTGGTAATGAAAAAACAGATTGTACATTGAAAAGCGTTAGTTCAGCGTTTATCTTTTGGCAAACCTTCGCTGCATAGGCGATCGCATTGTTAGCAGTCTCTGAAAAATCGGTAGGGCACAAAATCTTCTTCATATCAACTACTTTATAGTTTAACCGAGATCATTCTTCAGTCATTTGGCAGAATGTGTTGGTTGATATAAATGTGGAAATAGTTGGAGATAACAGGCTTACACAATTACTTATGATTGTTACATTTTTAACGGATTTAAAAACGAGATGGAACAGAACGCATTTTTGTTCATTTAACCATTCACTAAATCTTCCAGTGCCTCTCGAATGTTTCTAAACTGAAATACATAACCGGCTTCTTCGAGCCTTCGCGGAATGACGCGTCTGCTTTTGAGTATGAGCTCTGTTTCTGTACGCATCAATAGGGCCCCTATTTCTAAAAACCATTGCGGCATGGGCAAGCCAAAGGGAACATGTAGTGAGCCTCTCAGCTCGGTCATGAACTCAGCATTTCGAATAGGTACCGGTGATGTTACATTGTATACCCCCTGGGTTTCTGAATGGTCGTTTAAAAATTCGACTATCCGACAAAAATCGCTGTCATGTAACCAACTGAAGTACTGATTACCACCACCTTGTTTTCCACCTAGACCCAAGCGCGTGAGTAGTGCCAACGGTGTCAGTGGCCCGCCTTGTTTGCCTAACACAATACTTGTCCGTAAAATGATTTTTCTTGTTTTTGGTAAATCATATTGCAGAAAAGCGGCTTCCCACTTTTGACAAACATCTACCGAAAAGCCAGAGCCGATTTCCCCTGTGTATTCATCCATTTCACGCTCCAACGAATGCCGATAGATTGTAGCAGAAGCTGCATTCATCCAAACTTTGGGAGGTGACGAACATTGCAAGATGGCTTTGCCAAGCGCATGGGTGGCATCTAATCGCGTTGAATAAATTAGCGCCTTATTTTTTTTAGTATATCGACAATCCACTGATTTTCCATTCAGGTTGATGAGAACATCAACCTCTTCGAGACAACTCTTCCACTCTCCTACGGATGTCGCATCCCAATGAACAAATTTTATGTCATTCTTAGTCTGTGAAACACCACGTGTCAATATGGTTATATCCCAATTCTTCTTTTGAAATACTTCTACTAAACTTCTTCCTAAAAAACCGGTTCCTCCGGCAATCACCATTTTCTTCATGATCTGGTTATTTAGAAGTCAAAAAAATCCAACCTACAATCAACAGACGATACAACATCCAGGTGAATGAAACTAGTGAAGCAATACCCAACGTCTTCACACGCTTGCCATGTTCATAAAACATCCAAGCTACCACACTAAAAAAATAAACAAGAAAGAAAATAACCGATTGGTAGAACAACCCCATGAGTAATGCAGGAAGTAACAGTAAAGCCCCTATCAACGAAACCGTCATCATGTTACCGAGATAATGAATCAGCCGTTGCGGGCGTATACTAAATACAATCAAACCTTGAAACAGAATTTGTCCGCCACAGATTAAAAACTCCCTTCCAAATGCGGTGGTGGGAACGATCGGATGAAGCAAAGCCGCATAAGATGTTAAAACAACTGAAGTGATCAGCCAAGCGAATGCAATGTACAACCACCGATAGGTATAGTTCATGGGAGGTGCACAAAGGTGTTCTTCCTCAAACACTTTTCCGGGTGCAATTACTTTGCGATTGTACGAAACAAAAAAATAGATTTTTTGAATGATCCATCGAATCACTGCATATTTCATGAACCATAGCAGTGCAGGAAAGCGATTCCCAATAATCTTTACAAGCGAATCAACACCATAATACACTCTTTCATGCACTCGGTCAACCAAAGCAATTTCAGTTTTGGCCCGCTCCCAGTTGACTGCAGGAAACTGTGTCGTACTTTGTTCATTAAAGGGAGTCCGCCCATTTTGATCCAACATACCGAATCGAATAAAATGACCGGTGTAGGCGTTACACAACGGACATTGTTCATCATAAATGATCGTATGGTTTTGTAATGTCTTCATAACATGCATTTCTTTATTTTCAGTAATTTCAATTATTTATGAAAGTTTGGGTTAAAAAAATATCAGATCTTCATCAGTAGTTTATAAAACCAGGTTTGGTCCGACTTACTAAACTTTTCAATCATACCATCCACTTTAGAAGAAAAATCATATAAATCGGAAGTCAGCTTTTTGAACTCAGCTACGGCTTTTTTATCATCACCCGTTACGTTTTGAAATTCTCCTAATACCTGAATGATAGGCTCAATTTCCCTTCTTCTGCGCTCACGTGAAACTTGTTTTGCTAGCTCCCAAACATCCTTTCCAGCGGAAAAAAATTCTTTGCGCTCGCCTACCTTGTGTTCTTTTTTTACAATACCCCAATCCATTAAAGCTCTCAAATTCATATTAACGTTTCCACGCGACATCTGAAGTTCTTCCATGATCTCCTCGGCAGACATAGGCTCCGTAGCCATTAATAATAGGGCATGAATCTGCGCCATTGCTTTATTAATGCCCCAATTGGAACCAAGTGTTCCCCAGGCATTAATAAACTTGTCTTTGGCTTCGTTGTATTCCATGCTGTAAATCTAATACAATTTATCTAACGTTCAAATATTTCTGAAAGTTTCAATATTTAAATTTAATCTGTAGAATGCCTTAACAACTTCTCAGGGATTCTCAAGTAACACCTTGAAAATTAGGGCGGCTGCATTTTGACTACCCTTGACCGATGGATGAAATTGGTCGGGGCCATAGTAAGAGTAATCTGCACTACTTTCCATGTATTGCTTCCACTCCAATCCTACCGGGCAAAGAATGGATTGCGTGGCAGTAGCTGCTTCTGTATAGTTATTGATAACACCCGGAAAAGTATGCCAATTGGCCCGTGCCGGCCAAACCATAAAAAAGACCAGCTTTGAGTCATACTGATCACAAAGGGTTTTGATTCGTGCTCCATAATCCAATAACATCTCACGGCCATCACTTTGCGAAGAGGGCCCTTGTTGTACAATCACAAAATTAAAAGTTCCGCTACTGATTCGTTTTTGCATCGTTCCATCTTGCCAATGGTCTTCCAAGGCATAGTTGGGCAAAGCCATCATTTCGGTGTGTACCTCTACCCCACTCTTTCGGGCTTCTTGATTGAGTAATTCCGGAAGGTCGTTTGTGTAGGTTAGACTATTTCCCACAAAAAGAATGCGCATCGTGGGCATATTGCTTATCGCTACCGAGTCTTGTCCCTGACAAGCCATAAAGCAATTAATGATAATGATATTAAGGAAGATTCGATGGAGTCTCATCTTTATAATTTAGGATACTTGCCAGGCAAAAGATTTGCGCGTACATCTGTTGATTTTCATTCTTTGTTGTCATCGTTTTAGGTGGGATCAACGATAGCTATTGACCACCTTCACCCAATCCATCCAGTAAATATTTCCGGTTCCATTAAATGGTTGCTCATACATTCCTTTGATCGCTTGGTAGGTGCTATTACTTTCTGTGAACTTGGCAGGCAATTGATGACGTTCGCTCGTAAAGAATAAAACTTTTCCGTCAGTTGAAACAAAAGGACAATAATCCAATTGAGCAGAATTGATATCTTTCAGGTTAACTGCAGGCTTCCAACGGTTCGAAGGATCTTTTATGCTGATGTACAAATCGCCACCACCGCTATCATCTTTTCGCCCATACGATGTAAACAAAATAAAACTCTCATCGGGCGCGACAAACGCGTTGAATTCGTACATCTTCGAATTGATGGCTGTATCCAATGCGACTGGTTGCTGAAATGAACCATTTTTGAATAGCGCCACGTAAATATCTTCGCGCCCCACCCCTCCTTTGTATTGCGCAGTAAAGTATAAATTTCCACTGTTGGTAATCGAGGGATAAAACTCATCGGCCTGCGTGTTGATTGTGTTGCCCAAATGCTCCGGAATTCCCCAACCCCGCGGTGTACGATTCACACGCCATAAATCAAAGTCTTTTACTTCCTTTCCACGCAGTGGCCGATTAGACGAAAAGTATAATGTATTTCCATCCGCACTGAATGCAGGTTCTAAATCGCTATACGTTCCTGCGAATGATACTACTTGCGGAGCGGACCAAGTGCCATTCTTCTGCTTCTGACAAAATACGATGGTTTGAAAAGTCGACTTGGGAGTAGATATCGTAAAATAGATTTCCTTTCCATCCGGTGTAAGTGCAAAATCACGCTCATTCATAGGCGTATTGATGTTCCGGATACGCAGCAAGTCGGGTGCATCAGGTGGAGATTGAAACGACTGTGATTGTGCTTTTACTTCACTTACTATTAAAAGAAAAAAGGCAAGAATGCCGATAACGGGTTGGATCATATTGGTTTGATTGATGTCATCATTTTTTAAAAAAACAGAAAATATTTTTCCGAAATAGGTCCTGTCAACCGAACAAAAGAATTTGTCAACCAAACCTGCATGACAACCCTACTAAATCCAATACACAGCAAGCGAATTACTCCCGACAAGCGCTGCTAACTTTGGTTTACCCCTTCTGATTTACTTACTTTGAACTATGCAGCGCGTCCGCAATCATCTTTTGTTCTGGTTGGCCTACGTGGTCTTTAAGACTTATCTGAATATTACGGCCGATTGGTCGGGGCTTATTCCGGCAACTACCGAAGAGTTAGAAAAGTACCTTCAATTGCTGGTCATTCAGCTTACACTTTTAATCGTAAAGGTACCACTGGTGTATGTTTGTTTCTATGTATTAGATCAATTCCTCAATGCACGATGGAATCTGTTTCAATCGATTCTTTCTCTGGTGATTGCATTCGCTGTGGGTTTAATTTTAATGACAGTTCTCAATCACACCATTATCCTACATTCCATTCTTCATTATACAGGTGATTCCGGTTCTTGGTTTAATCTGGGTAGTTTATTCTATCATTTTTTCACCTTGCTATTTGTTACCGGTACTGCCTGTTCGCTCAAGTTGCTGCGCAAGCAGTTTCAATCGCGCATGCGTGAAATGGAATTGAAAAAGGAAAATACGGAAGCAGAGCTTAAATACCTCAAAGGCCAAATCAATCCACATTTCCTGTTTAATACATTGAATAATATCTATTCTCTCGCACGAAAAAATTCAGAACAAACGGCCGATGCGGTCATGAAACTATCCAAGCTGATGCGCTTCATGTTGTATGAAGCTTCGCACGAAGACATCCTTTTGCTTCAGGAGATCAAGTTGATCGGGGATTATATTGAATTGGAAAAACTGCGCTATTCCAATCGACTTACCATTCAATTTGAAACGGATATTGATAATCCTGCACAGCGAATCGCTCCACTGATTCTGATTCATTTCGTAGAGAATGCATTTAAACATGGTGTCGGTGAATCGCGCTTTGAATCCAGTATTCTCATTCGCATTACATTGCAGAATGGCGTTTTGAAAGCCCTGATTGAAAACTCGGTGGAAGCAAATCAAGGGTGCAGCGAAGTTGCAAAGATTGGATTAGCAAATATCAAAAGGCAGCTCCAGTTACTTTATCCTCGCCATCAACTTGATATTACCCAGACGGAGCAATTTTTTAAAGTAGCATTAACGATTCCCCTACCTGTATGATTCATTGCCTTATTGTTGAAGACGAGCCACTGGCAGCAGATGTTTTATCAGATTATATTCGTCAACTTCCGTATTTAAAGCTCGTAAAGGTTTGTCCGGATGCCATTTATGCATTGGAAGTATTGCAGCAAGAAACCATCCACTTACTCTTTCTGGATATTCACCTGCCCGGTTTAAAAGGACTGGATTTTCTGAAGAGCCTTACCAATCCACCGCAGGTCATTTTAACGACTGCGTTCCATCAATATGCATTGCAGGGATACGAACTGAACGTGGTCGATTACCTACTAAAGCCTATTGAGTTTCAACGATTTCTCAGCGCGGTTAACAAAGTACACAGTGGTGTCGCAAGCACAACACAACCTGCTACCATTACCGTTCAATCTGATAAAAAGAAAGTCGTGATTCCGGTAGACGAAATTCTATTTATAGAAAGTCAAAAGGAATACATCAAAATCCAAACTACTACCACGCATCACATTACAAAATGTGCCCTGACTAAAATTGAAGAAGAACTTGACCCCACTATTTTTCTGCGTATACATCGGTCATTTATCATTGCCATTCCTAAAGTGAGATCATACAGCAGTCATGAAATAGATGTTGGTGGCAGACCGGTGCCGATTGGCGGAAATTATAAAGAGCTCATCACTACTAGGCTAAAAAAGTTGTTTGAGTAGAATATCAAATAGTGTATCTTATTTCTATCGTATTATTCAATGGGCATTGTCTAGCCTAATCCAGGCAATCCGAATGAGACATGATAAAGCCTGTTCGACAATTCCGAAAATCATTGCTCATTCAACATTGAAAAACATCGAAGTTCTCCTTTGTTTTGTGTAGCGCATATAAGTTTACCAGATGTCCAATTTAGTACAACCATCTTTTTTGCATCTCCATTCATTAACAATCCGCTTTGTTTTGGCGAAACCGCACTAAAGTCTCCTTTGCCATTACCTAGTAAAATCATTCCAACACCTCCATCTATTTGCCCTTCAATAGGTTCTATCGAGTAATCATTTCCAATAGAGATTAGGTCGGTATCACCATCTTGGTTAATATCTATCGCGGAAATATCAGTAATCGGAGATCGTTGCGCTGGTTCGGGTAAAGGTCGAATCTCAAATCGACTGTTGCCAAAGTTCTCTACAATAACACTCCACTGCTCATAAGTGGAAATTCCGCGCAAACTGACCACTGTTTTTCGCGGCAAATTGACCACCAAAA
>JAJTHV010000056.1 GCA_021300095.1 Flammeovirgaceae bacterium
GAGGTTCTGAATTCAAATCCAATCTGATTCAACAGCGCTGCCTTCTCTACACCCTTCGCTATCTTTAGTTTTTTCTTCAGTTCGAAAATGCGCGCAGTATTTTGTGCGGCTAATGATTGAACTATACCGACAAGCAATACAATCCAGATGAATCGATGGGGAAAAACAATTTTCATACAGGGAATGGCTAAAATAGGTTAATTTTAGCGTTGACAAAAATCGGATTTATGGAATCGGTCATACGGTGTATTATTGTGGAAGACGATGCACTCTCACGCGAGGTGATCGAAGGACTGGTAGAGCGTGCCGGTTTTTTACAGTTGCAACAATCATTTTCCGATCCGGTGAAGGCCGTGCATTGGCTTTCGTCCAATACCACCGATCTGATTATTCTGGATATGGAGATGCCGGGCATGACGGGGCTGGAGATGCTGCAAACGCTCACCCAAAAGCCACAGGTGATCGTGATCTCGAGCAAAGCGCATTATGCAGTTGATGCAATCGATTATTCCATTGCCGCCTACTTACTAAAGCCGGTGCAGGAGTATGCCAAGTTTTTGAAGGCGGTGATGAAAGTGAAAGAAAGGATGGAGGCTACCGCATTGCCCGCTGACCATATTTTTATTAAGGCCGATTCGATGCTCACGAATGTATCGCTCAGCGACATTACGTGGGTGGAGTCGTTTGGCGATTATGTAAAAGTGAACACCGAAAAGAAGGTCTACACCATTTACAGTACCCTAAAAGCGGTAGAAGATAAGTTGCCTTCAACGCATTTCATTCGTGTGCACCGCCAGTTTATTGTGAATCTCAGCAAGATTCAAAACATTGAGCAGACGAATTTGCAGATCGATAAGAAGATCATTCCCATTGGTACTTCCTTCCGCGAACAGCTCATGAAACGCATCAGCACCCTTTAAATCGCGGTTTTTGTGTTTTGTTAATCGAGTAAAAGTGTATGCTCGACCCGTTCCGGCTCACGTTAATCTAACTTTTAAAAACCGCGCGAGCGGGGAGGGTATGTTTGTGTCATCATTTAACCACTACCCCATGATGACCATGACAAAGCGTAAAAGCCCCATCGAAAAGTTAGAGTTGCACATCACGGAAATCGAGCTCATGGATCAGGTGGCGGAGTTGACCCGTAAAAACCAATACTTGCAGAAAATGCTGGACACCGCCCATGAAGAGGCACTTCGCAACAAAAAGCAAATCGATGCCCTGCGTCATTATAATTCACACCAGGTTCGTTCGGTGTTATCGCGCATTTGGGGAATGGCCTATGTGCTGAAGTTTAGCAAGACCATGGACGAGGTAAAGGAGATGTCCGATATATTGATTTCCGAAACACAGACCTTGGATGAGGTGGTGCGTAAAGTGAATGGCAAGTTGATTGACACGGATAATACGACCGAAGCTTAATTATTTTTTTGTATCCTAAAATGAAATTGGCGGAATGATGCTATCTTAGAGCAGATTTTAATTTTCCCCACAATTGAAAATCGCTTGTCTCTTTAGTTTCCTCTTTGCCCTTGCGCTACAATCGCTGGCGCAATCCTCCAATTCGGTTGTTGCCATTACTGCCATTGAACGGAGGGGTGGTCTTCCACAGTTTTTAGCCGAGCGCGATGGCAAACTCTTCAGCTTTGCACACTTGGGAGACACTGCGCTGGAAAACAAAACACTTCAACTGCGGATCAAGTTGCCTTCCGGTTATCGATCCGAGCGCCTAGAGGAAATCGTGAAGCCACAATTCAATGCGTTGGGATTTCGTGTGGCGCAATTTCAATTGATCCGCATTATCTATTTCGATTATAATAGTGTCTTGATTCGCAACGATGCCAGTGCAGAGTTAGACAAACTGGCGGAGTTGATGATGACCTACTCACTGGGCAAGGTGACGGTAACTGTTCACACCGACAGCCGGGGCACCAGTCAATACAATAAACAACTGGCAGCACGCAGAGGCGATGCGATTAAGAAATACCTGACCGATGCCGGAGTGGATGCAACGATGTTGGCCATCACCGTTTCGGGGGAGGAAGAATTGGTGAAAGATTGCCTCAATGAAAAAGATTGCGATGAGCAAACCCATCAACTGAATCGAAGGGCTGAGTTTAGTTTTAACCCGATGCTAAAGAAATGAGACGCCTTCTTCTACTCTTCGCACTGGCATTTGTCTTTGCTGGCGTAAGCGCACAGACGGAACCACCTTGTCATGCCGAGAAATTCTTTCAACAGCATCAGGGTTGTGATCCATCGCTGCGCGGGGGCAAGTGCATTCAATTGGATATCAGTCATTCGCTGGATAAAGACGGAAAGGAATTTGTCTATGCCTGGAACTTTGGCGATGGGGTAACCAAGCAAGGGTACCTTACGGAATATTGTTACGAACACTTTGGTACATATCAAATCACGCTGGACTTACTTGATCCGGTAACGAATCTCGTGATCAAGAATGAATTGTCTACGGAGATTACGTTGTTGCCACCCATCGAGTATAAAACCGATACACTGAAAGGTCCCAGTCCTTTTATTCGGTTCGATCCGGGACTGATGCCCGGCATCAAAGTGAAAGAGATCTTCTGGAAGATTGAAGACCAGTATTTTTGTGGTGAGATGATTCGTATTTCGTCCCTCAAAGAAGGAGCACATGTAGTGGAAGTTGGCGTGAATGGCGTGAACGCCTCCAACGAAGTATTTACCGGCTGTACGTTGATCGGAATTTTTATCCAACCCAAGCCATGAGAAAGTTAGCAGCACTTATTTTTCTTTTGGTCCCGATGATGGCGAATGCACAGCGCGTGCCCAATGAAATTGAAAACCTCGATTACCTCATCACCTACGGTGCGCAAGCGCCACTTTCATTGGGTGA
>JAJTHV010000071.1 GCA_021300095.1 Flammeovirgaceae bacterium
AAAAGCAGTGTATGAATTGGGGTATGAATTGAACGGAAGACCGGATTGGGTGAATGTACCGCTCCGTGGCATTCGTTATCAGATGATGCGCTATGTGCAGGCAAAGGAGGCTAAGAAGGATAAAAAATAATTGCATTTCTTAAGTTTGAATTAACTTTATGAATATGGAAAAAGAGCCAGGTGTAGAGGTTAACCCTAGGATCATGATGGGAAAACCTGTAATTAAGGGAACAAGAATTAGAGTTGAGTTAATTTTAGAACGACTGGCATTGGGTGAAACAATTAGTGATTTGTTGATAGCTTATCCACATCTACGAGAAACGGATATTAAGAATATATTGAAAAAGTAGTTATTGTCTAACAAAATAAAATATGGGCAAAAAGGCATCAACCAAATCAACTGTAGAAGAGCCGGATCACTTCAGTTTGTTAACCGACTACGACATTCACTTGTTTCGTTCGGGAAAGCATTTCAAGTTGTATGAAAAGCTAGGCGCCCACACAGCCAAATTCAAAGGGCAGGAGGGAACCTACTTTGCGGTATGGGCGCCCAACGCGCGCGCAGTTTCAGTGATCGGAAATTTCAATTATTGGAACAATAATGATCATAAGCTTGCTCCTCGCTGGGATGAATCCGGAATTTGGGAAGGGTTCTTTGCGGGTGTTAAGAAAGGCGATGCGTACAAATATGCCATCCACTCCAACACCGGAGAATATTTAGAAAAGGCAGACCCGTTTGCGTTCTATGCGGAGATTGCACCTGCCACAGCATCCATCATTTGGGATCACGAATACAAGTGGAAAGATTCTTCATGGATGCACGAGCGCAAGCAATCCATTGGCAAACCAAAACCATATTCAGTTTATGAAGTTCATTTGGGTAGCTGGCGCAGAAAGTTAGAAGACGGAAATCGATCACTCAGTTATGAGGAGTTAGCTGATGAATTGGTGTATTACGTAAAAGAAGCGGGCTTCACACACGTAGAATTTTTGCCCGTGATGGAGCATCCTTTTTTCGGTTCGTGGGGATATCAACTCACCGGCTATTTTGCACCCACCAGTCGCTTTGGTAATCCACAAGATTTTATGAAGTTGGTTGATGCACTGCATCAGGCCGACATAGGCGTGATTCTGGACTGGGTGCCTTCGCATTTTCCGGGCGATGCACACGGCTTGTATAAATTTGACGGAACGAATTTGTTTGAACATGCCGATCCCCGTAAGGGTTTTCATCCCGACTGGAGCAGCTACATCTATAACTATGGCCGTAATGAAGTACGTTCCTTTTTGATTAGCAACGCGCTCTTCTGGTTAGATATTTTCCATGCCGATGGGTTGCGTGTAGATGCCGTAGCTTCGATGTTGTATTTGGATTATTCGCGCAAAGCAGGCGAGTGGATTCCGAATGAGCACGGTGGCAATGAAAACTTAGAGGCGATTTCATTCCTAAAAGAATTCAACGAAGTAGTGTATGGTCAATATCCGGATGCAGTTACCATTGCCGAAGAATCAACGGCATGGCCGAGCGTATCCCGTCCTACCTACATGGGTGGCTTAGGCTTCGGACAAAAATGGATGATGGGTTGGATGCACGATACGCTCCATTACTTCAAGTTAGATCCTGTTCATCGTAAATATCATCAGGACGAAATCACGTTCAGTATCATTTATGCGTTCACCGAAAATTTCATGCTGCCTCTGTCGCATGACGAAGTGGTGCATGGCAAAGGTTCTTTGATTGGTCGGATGCCAGGCGATGAATGGCGCAAGTTTGCAAACCTGCGCTTGATGTATTCGTACATGTTCAGCCATCCGGGAACGAAGCTGTTGTTCATGGGCGGTGAGTTTGGGCAGACTAGCGAATGGAACCATGATAGGAGTTTAGATTGGGATGCATTGAATTACGCACCGCATCAGGGAATTTTAAAATTAATCAAAGACCTGAATAAACTCTACAAAACCGAGAAGGCTTTGTATGAATTTGCCTTCGATAACAAAGGCTTTGAATGGTCTGATTATTCCGATCGAGAAAATAGCGTGATTGTTTACGTCCGAAAAACAGAAGTGAAGGAAGAGTTGCTTTTGATCGTTTGTAATTTTACACCCGAAGCACGACCGCTCTATCGCATTGGTGTGCCTTATCGCGGCACATGGAAGGAGCTGTTCAATTCAGATGATTTGAAATACAACGGCAGTGGCGTAATGAATCCTGGTGTGTTGAATACGTCTCCGGTAAAATACCACAGCAAAGATTATTCGATCGTGGTTACATTACCCCCATTGGGAATGACGATTTTAAAATTAGATAAAGAGCAAGCAGAGTTTGAGTTAGAGTAATATTCATTTTTAAATTTATAGTTTTGAGTTCTTCAGCAAAAAAGTTCATTTGTATACACGGTCACTTTTATCAACCCCCACGCGAAAATGCCTGGCTGGAAGTAATTGAGGTACAAGATAGCGCACACCCTTACCACGATTGGAATGAACGCATCAGCGCGGAATGCTATGCGCCTAACGCGGCTTCTCGGATTTTGGATAAAGTAGGAGGCGTGATCAAAAACATCACCAATAACTACGCGCGCATCAGTTTCAATTTTGGTCCTACACTTCTATCGTGGATGGAATTGTACGACAAAGAAGGCTACGAGGGCATTTTGGAGGCAGATCGGGAAAGCATCGCCCGCTTTGACGGGCACGGCTCCGCGATTGCGCAAGTTTATAATCACATGATTTTGCCGTTAGCGAATCGAAGAGACAAAGAGACACAGGTCATTTGGGGAATTCGCGATTTTGAAAAACGCTTCAAGCGAAAACCAGAAGGAATGTGGCTGGCCGAAACGGCTGTTGACACAGAGTCACTCGAGATTTTGGCGGAACAAGGAATTGCATTTACGGTATTGGCACCACGCCAGGCGAAAGCCTCTCGAAAGATCGGAGATACGAATTGGAGTGAAGTAAATGATCAAACCGTTGACACCAAGAAAGCGTATCGATGTGTGCTACCATCTGGAAAAACCATCACCTTGTTTTTCTATGATGGAAATATTTCACAATCCGTTGCCTTCAATGGATTGCTAAACGATGGAAAGCGTTTTGCCGAACAGTTGATCAACTCGATCAATCACAATGACAATCAGCCTCAATTAGTTCACATTGCTACGGATGGTGAAACCTACGGCCATCATCACAAACATGGTGAAATGGCATTGGCATTTGCCCTCGAGTATATTGACAAACACTCCGATGTGGAGTTGATAAATTATGCCTCGTTTGCTGCCAAGTTTCAACCGGAATACGAGGCGCAAATTATAGAAAACAGTTCGTGGAGTTGTGTGCATGGTGTTGAGCGCTGGCGCAGCAACTGTGGTTGTAATTCAGGTAAACCTGGTTTTACTCAAACTTGGCGAAAGCCGTTGCGCGAAGCATTGGATTGGTTGCGGGATACACTCACAGAAATATTTGAACAAGAAGGAAAGAAGTTGTTCAACGATCCGTGGGAAGCCCGCAATGAATACATCAAAGTAGTTTTAAAGCGCAACGATGAATCCGTGAAGCGTTTCATCAAAACGCAAGCTATTGCTGATGTAGATATCAACAAGGCACTTCGCTTGATGGAACTGCAGCGGCATGCCATGTTGATGTACACCAGTTGTGGATGGTTCTTTGACGAAATTTCCGGAATTGAAACGGTGCAGGTTATTCAATATGCTTGTCGAGCTATTCAATTGTCCAAGCAGTTAACCGATCAGGATTTGGAAGCGGCTTTCTTAAGCAAATTAGAATTGGCACCCAGCAACATTGCTACCTATGAAAACGGAGCGAATGTGTATCGCAAATTAGTTCTGCCGGCCAAAACCAACTTGCCACGTGTGGGTATGCACTATGCCGTGTCATCTATTTTTGAAGATGAGCCGGAGAGTTTGCCGTTGTTCAACTACAAAGCCACCAACGAGTTTTTTGTTAAGAAAGAAGCAGGTGAACAAAAACTGGTGACCGGGATTACAAAAGTTCAATCACTGGTAACACGATCCGAGAAGAAGTTTGCTTTTGCCGTCATTTATTTGGGCAAACATGATTTGATCGGCAACCTCTCCTTGGATATCGAAATGGATAAGTTCTTTGGTATGCAATTTCGCATGGTTAATGCATTTGAAGAAGGCAGATTAGGCGATGTGATCAGCATCATGCAAACCTATTTCGGTCCGGAGAAGTATTCCATCTGGTCGTTGTTCAAAGAGGAGAAGCGTAAGATTTTAGATTCCATTGCCCGCCAAGGAATGGAGGACATTGAGAGTTCGTTGCGCAGAACGTACAACCGCGATTATCCGTTGGTGAATGCCCTTTCGAATAATGATATTCCAATACCCAAGGCGTATAAAACGACTTTTGAATACATTTTAAATGCTGATTTGTTAAAGTGCTTTCAGCCGGAGAAAATTAATGTCAAAACACTCGAGCGCATTGTATCTGAATTGGAGCGCTGGAACCTGAAGATCGAAGATACAGGCAAAGTAGAACGATTGGCCGGAGAAAGTATTTTTAAAGAAATCAAGCGGGTGCGCGCAGAACGTGAAAATGTAAAGCGTATTGAGCGATTGAATCGTTTGTTTCCGGTTCT
>JAJTHV010000371.1 GCA_021300095.1 Flammeovirgaceae bacterium
AATTTGAGGAACCAGCGATTGGTAACGAGCCTCTTTGCCCGCTGCTGTGTCGATAATCAGTTGCTCGGCCATAACTAAACGTTGGTAGTTGGAGAAGTAAGATCAGTAGAAGGCAGCGAGGTGGTATCCACTGAATCCGTGGTGGTAGGTTCCTCAGTGTGTGGCACTTCTTTTTCTTTGAAAAACTTCTTTTGGAAAATAAGGATGGAAACTACGCCAATGAAAATAGAAGAATCAGCGATGTTAAATACCGGGCTAAAAAACAAAAAATCTTGCCCGCCTAGAACGGGCATCCAATCTGGCCACGTAAAATTAGCTACCGGAAAAAAGAGCATGTCAATCACCTGCCCATGAAACCAAGGTGTGGGCGAATCGAGTGGGGCATTGCCTAAAAACACACCATAGAAGATACTGTCAATCACATTGCCAACAGCGCCTCCTAAAATCAATGCCATGCAAACTAAAAAACCGGAATGCGCTTTACGTTGGCTCATGTGAATCAGATAGTACCCGATTCCAAACATAGCGATAATGCGGAATACGGTGAGTGCCAGTTTTCCAAATTCGCTGTCCCACTTAATACCAAAAGCCATACCTGGATTGAGCAAGTAATGAAGACGGAACCAATCGCCAATCACATTTACTTCTTCGTGAAGACCCATGTATTTATGCACGAGCAGTTTGCTGGTTTGGTCAACGCAAATGATGATAAGGGCAATTAAGAAATACTTGTAGACTTTCATTACAGCTATTTTTGTAGGCTCACTTTTACTTTCAATACAAACTCATCCACTCCGATACCAATCGGAACTTCTACTGCCTCTACTATCTGATCTTTAAACTCTAATTGCAGGGATTGTGTTTCGGTGCAGATGTAGTCTTTAAATTCTTTCAAAGCCACAGTGGCCAATTCATGATGATTTTCAACTTCAATCGCGATCTTGTCGAGCACTTCCATGCCCATGTCTTTGCGCAGGTTTTGCACACGGTTTACAAAGTCGCGGGCAATACCTTCGCGCTGCAACTCATCGGTGATGGTGATATCCAATGCTACGGTGATACCGCCTTCAGCAGCAACTGCCCAACCCGGAATATCTTCAGAGCTGACGAGCACGTCTTCCAACACTAAGTCAAAACCTCCTTTGCTCAGCTTTCCAGTTTTTTCAATGGTGGAAATATCTTCTTTGCTGAAACCATTAATCACAGCCGACACTTCTTTCATTTTCGGACCGAATTGTTTTCCCAGCTTTGGTAAATTCGGTTTTACTTTTTTCACTAAAATATCCGAAGTATCATCAATGTACTCGATTGATTTTATATTCACCTCCGCCTTGATGATGGCTTCTACACTGCGCACGCGCTGCGCAAATTTTTCATCTACTACCGGAAGCAATATCTTCTGAAGTGGCGTACGTACTTTGATTTTGCTATTCTTGCGGATGGAGTGCGTCAGCGAACAAATCCGTTGCGCGTAGTCCATAGCAATTTCTAACTCCGCATCTTTTCGTTTATCATCTGCTTTCACCAACAAGGTGTGATGAATGGATTCGAATTGAAGAGGCGTGTTGTTTTGTTTCGCTTTCGCGCGAATGGAATCGGTTAAGTTTTTGTAGAGCCACTCGCTAAAAAACGGTGCGATCGGAGCCATCAGTTGAGCTGTTACCATCAGACATTCGTACAATGTCTCGTATGCTGCGCGTTTGTCTTCGGATAAAATAGATGACTTGTCGTCCGTAGCTTTTGCGCCCTCCTTCGCTGAAGCTACGGAGGACGAGGATGGTTGCCAGAAACGCTTGCGGTTTAAGCGCACATACCAATTCGATACATGATCGTTCACAAACTCCTGAATGGCGCGTGCGGCCTTCGTAGGCTCGTAATCTTCATAAGCGGCTGTCACTTCAGTAATCAAAGATTGTTCTTTGGTGATAATCCACTTATCGAGCGGAGCGAGACGATCAAATGGCACATTATTCATTTCGTCTTTCACGAAGCCATCAATGTTGGCATACATCGCGAAGAATGAATAGGTGTTCATCAGCGTGCCAAAAAATCTGCGTTGGGTTTCTTCAATGCCCGCTAAATCAAACTTCAGGTTATCCCAAGGTGGAGCATTTTCAATCATGTACCAACGCACCGGATCGGCTCCGTATTTGCTGAGCGTAGTGTAAGGGTCAATCACGTTGCCTTTGCGCTTGCTCATCTTCTCACCGTTCTTATCAAGCACAAGGCCGGTAGAGATTACATTTTTAAAAGCGACTCCACCATTGTTTACTTTTTTATTGACCGCTTTAATTTCATCGCTGCTTTCGCTGAGCAAGGTAGCGATCGCATGCAGTGTGAAGAACCAACCGCGAGTTTGGTCTACACCTTCTGAGATGTAATCGGCCGGATACGCATTTTCAAATACTTCTTTATTCTCAAATGGATAATGCCATTGCGCATACGGCATTGCACCTGAGTCAAACCACACATCGATGAGGTCAGTCTCGCGGTACATGGGTTGGCCGCTCTTGCTTACCAACACAATCTCATCCACATACGGTCTGTGTAAATCCGTTAGCGCTGGATTTGTCAATTGCTTTTTGTCAATTGTCAATTTGCTGTTAGCTTTTTCAATTTCTTCCTGCAGTTGTGCTATGGAGCCAATACAAATTTCTTCGCGACCATCTTTAGTCCGCCAGATGGGCAGAGGTGTTCCCCAATAACGTGAGCGCGACAAATTCCAATCTACCAGATTCTCGAGCCAGTTGCCAAAACGGCCTGTGCCGGTTGACTCCGGTTTCCAGTTGATGGTTTTGTTCAGAGCCACCATCTTATCTTTTAATGCGGTGGTTTTAATGAACCACGCATCGAGTGGATAATACAGCACGGGCTTGTCAGTGCGCCAGCTGTGTGGATAGGTGTGCTCGTATTTTTCTACTTTAAACGCTTTGTTTTCTTCCTTCAAAATGATGGAAATGATGACATCCGTGTTTTTGTAGTCGGGGTGCTTCTCATCCTCATCGGTATAATTCTTTACATAAAAATCATCCGCGCCAAGCGGTTTATGTGTTTTGATCTGATACTTGGCAACACCTTCCTTAAGTTTCTCACCAATGGCCGTGATGAATTTTCCTTTCTTATCTACCGTAGGCAATTCGTTACCCGCCTCGTCTTTGATCGTCATGGCTGGAACGTTGTTTTGTTTTGCCACACGGAAGTCATCTGCACCAAAAGTAGGAGAGATGTGTACTACACCGGTACCGTCCTCGGTAGTTACGAAATCACCAGCGATGATTTGAAATGCGTTTTCAGCTTGATAGAATGGTTGAACGTACGGCATCAATTGCTCGTAACGAAGACCGAGTAAATCTTTGCCGGTAAGTTCTTTTACAATTTCAAAAGGAATGGCCTTGTCTCCGGCTTTGTAATCGGCCAACTTCAATTCCTTATTTTTCTCGGAGAAGTATTTGCCAACTAAATCTTTGGCGAGCACAACACTTACTGGCTTAAAAGTGTACGGGTTAAAGGTGTTAACCTGAACGTATTTAATTTTTTCACCAACAGCCAAGGCTGTGTTCGATGGAAGTGTCCAAGGCGTGGTCGTCCATGCTAAGACACATACGTCTTCATTCGCAGTGAAAATGCTTTTGAATTTTGCATCCTTAATCAACTTAAACTGCGCCACCACCGAAGTGTCTTTCACTTCTTTGTAGCAACCGGGTTGGTTTAATTCATGTGAGCTGAGTCCCGTGCCGTCCGAAGGAGAGTAAGGCTGAATGGTGTATCCTTTGTATAGTAATCCTTTGTCGTAGAATTTTTTTAAGATCCACCACAGCGATTCGATGTATTCTTTTTCGTAGGTGATGTAGGGATTTCTCAAATCCACCCAGTAGCCCATCTTGGTGGTCAGATCATCCCATTGATCTTTGTATTTCATCACCGTTTCGCGGCATTTCTGGTTGTAATCTTCAATCGAGATTTTCTTACCGATATCGTCTTTGGTGATGCCCAGTTCTTTTTCGACCTGTAATTCCACCGGTAATCCGTGGGTATCCCAGCCGCCTTTGCGCTTTACCTGGTAGCCCTGCAATGTTTTGAAACGACAGAAAATATCTTTTACCGTACGCGCCATTACGTGGTGAATGCCGGGTGTTCCGTTGGCAGAAGGAGGACCCTCGTAAAAGGTAAAGGTGGGGGCACCCTCACGGTTGCTCACCGATTTTTCAAAAATCTGCTGCTCTTTCCAGAATTCCAGCATCTCGCTGGCAATGGTAGCATAGTTGAGTTCTTTGGTTTCTTTGTACTTGCTCACGGGTAACGAAAAATAGGGCGCAATTTAACAAAGAATCGGGGATTTGGAGCCTAATGGACTGAGCAAAAACACATACTACAGATGCATATTATTCGCTGAATGGAACAATTCAGAAGATCATGATTTAATGTTTAAGAATAATTTTACACAGGATCTACTGCTGTGAGGACAAAAAGTGTTTATTTAGGGAGCATGCACTGTTTTTTTAAGGACTCACTGTTGAAACTCTCCTTTTTGATAGGTTTGGTCTCACTGGCTATTTGCCCTGTATTGGCGCAGTCTTCAGTGCTAACCTTGGAGCAATTGGGTGAGCTAACTCCGGAAAAAATTGAGGGCTATCGTACACAGGTAAGTGATAAAGGTCGAATCTTGAAGATAGGTACGCTATCGTATTCGATGATTGAGCGAACATTTGTGCATGGCAAAAAGCAAGTCAACATCATGCTGTTTGACTACAACAACGCTTCTATTATGTACCGGCAGGCAACCCAAAAATGGAAAACAGCGGAGGGCCAGGAGACAGATTCGATGTTAGAAGATGCGTATGAATTAGGGAATCAACCGGGCTGGATGCAATATGATAAAAACCAAAACCGATCGCAGATTACGTTGGGTATTCAAAATCGATTTTTTCTGGTGTTGAAGGGTGAGGGTATCTCTTTGAGTGATTTAGATAACATCGCAAAAATTTTTGACTTAGCACGTTTCCCTGCACAAGAGGTGGCTATGAATGATGCCAAACATCGGTAAGCAACTGACTAAAAACGGATAACTATTCAGCCGCTCCCTTCCGATCGTGAATTTTAATCTTGCTCAAATCGATTGCTTCGTCTTCTTCTTCTCCATAAAAGCCAGGGTCGAAGTCATCGATCAATAATTTTTCATTCTTCAATTTCTTTGGTTTGTCAAATGTCATGATCAATGCGGGTAACAAAATCAAGTTGGTGAACATGGAGATTACCAACGTGGTTGAAGTGAGAAGGCCCAAGGCAATGGTTCCGCCAAATGAAGAGAAGGAGAATAAAATGAAGCCAGCAAAAAGTACGATAGAGGTATAAATGATGCTCTTACCCGTTTCTAGAATACTTTCGCTCACGGATACCGGTACAAAGAATCCATTCGCCAATTGCTCTTGTCGGTATTTCGCCAGAAAACGAATCGAGTTATCAACGGAGATACCAAATGTGATACTGAAGATCAGGGCGGTGCTTGGTTTTAAATCGATGCCCAAATAGCCCATAATGCCGGCTGTAATCATCAATGCAATCAGGTTGGGAATGAGTGATATGATGATCATGCGAATGTCTGAAAACAGAATCGCCATCGAGAGTGTGATTAAGATAAATGCCAGCAACAAACTTTCTTTAAGATTGTTAATCAGAAATTTATTTCCCTTAATAAAGAGCTTGGTGGTTCCTGTTACATTCGTTTTAATGTCGGTGCCTTCAAAAATTTGATTCATGCGTGGCTCGATCACGGTATGCACCAATGAATCCAGTCGCTTAGAGCCGATGTCGGCAATTTGCATAGAGATGCGCATGCGCGTGAAGGTGGAGTCGACAAATGATTTTAGTAAACCGCTATTGTCAGTTTGGCCTTTCATATAGCGAAGGATGTAACCGCTTTCTGCCTTGCTGGGTAGTGAATACTTTTTCGGATTGTAGTTGTAGAAGGCTTGCTTGGAAGCTTTTACCAGACTGATGACAGAGATCGGTCGGGATACCACCGAGATCGAATCGATGAAACTTTCGAACTCATCAATTTTTTCTAGGTTTTTGATGTTGAGCACACCCCTGCGCTTGCCGGTATTCACCTCTATTTCCAATGGCATAATGCCACTGAAGTTGGCTTCAAAAAAATCGAGGTCTTTCCGAATCTGACTTCCTTCCGGAACATCGTCCATCATGTACGAAACAGATTGCAAGCGCATCATGCCAATTCCGGCTACGATCGTAATCACCATCGACACGATGTAAATAGCTGGACGGTAGCGATGCACCATGATGTCGATGTACTTGACAAACGACCCCATGATTTTGAAGTTGAGGTGGCGCAGGTGCTTGGGCGAAGGCTCGGGCAACCATGAGAAAATGCCCGGGATCATAATCAGGCTCACTACAAAAAGTGCCATGATGTTGATGCCGGCCACGATACCAAATTCGCGCAGGATTAAAATATCGGTAGCGAGCAAAGTTAAAAAACCAATGGCAACGGTAAGGTTGGTGAGGAACATGGCCAAGCCCATCTTATTCACCACGGCAGCAATGGCCTCTTCTTTATTTCTTCGCTTAAAAAATTCTAAGTGGTATTTGTTTAATAAATAAATAGCGTTGGTAATACCAATGGTCACAATTACAGGAGGAATCAATCCGCTCAGCAATGTGATCTTATAGCCAAACAGCGAGAGTGTTCCCATTACCCACACTACCACAATTCCGATGATGATCATCGAGAAAAGTACAGCACGGAATGAGCGGAAAAACAAGAACATGATCACACCCGTAACCAGTGCAGAGAGGTACAAAAAGATTTGCATTTCTTTCCGCACTTCAGTTGCCATCATTGAGCGGATGTATGGAATACCCGCATAGCGCAATTCAATTCCCGTCTCTTTGGAGAACTCACCGCCTAGTTTTGACAAGGCATCTGTCATCGCGATGCGCTTTTCTGAATTCATCACTTCTTTGGTGATGGAAATCAGCATCATGGTTGATCCATTTTCGGCATTCACAATTTGGCCCATGTAAAACTTCTGGTTGCGCAAGGCACCCATCAAGCTATCCAATTGTTGTTGACTTGTGATCTCTTTAGGAAAGAGACCGTCTAAGTAAAACCGTGTGTTGGCTGTGTCTTTGCGAATGATTTTGATCTCCGGCAGGCTAAGTACGTTGTTAACACCTGCTATCGCTTTGATGTCTTTATTGAGTTGTCTAAATCGATTGAACTTGGCTAACTCAAAGATTGAACTGTCGCGTAGGCCGACAGCAATGATGTTACCATCTTCACCAAACTGCTTTTTAAACTTTTGCAGGAAAACCATTTCGGGGTCGTCCAGCGGCACGGTGCGGGCGAGGTCATAGCTCATTTGCACCTTGGTGGCGTGGTAGCCCATAAAAACAGTGATCAATAGAATGACCCCGATCAGAGCCAGACGAAAACGGATAATCAGTTTAGCAATACGTGTCCACATAGCCGCCAAATCTAAGGATTTTTAGCCGTACTGAAACTTTGATTTTTAGCTTGTATTGGGCTTCTGTCAACTAAAACACGCATTTTTTTCAAATAGGTAATGGTTCTAAGCAAGTCGTATTTGTTTACCCACTAGGATGAAGCTATTTTTACGATGAATAATCACGAATCCCAACATCTGTATAGATGAAAATATTATTAGACATACCCGATAATAAAGCTTCTTCGCTCATAGAAGTTTTGAGGAGCATTTCATACGTTAAGGCAAGTCAGCTAACTGATACCAAGGCATTGTTAATGGAAGAAATGCGGGAAGCTGTTAATGAAATGAAACTAATAAGAGCAGGCAAGAAAAAGGCACGCAACGCAGAAGATTTCTTGAATGAATTATAAGGTTAAGTCAATTGCAGTATTCGAAAAGCAAGCCAGTAGACTCATCAAGAAGTACCCTTAGCTAAAAGGTGAATTGTTTGGTCTTATTGAAGAACTGAAAAGCGATCCGCAGATGGGCACTCCAATTGGGAGGCATTGTTTTAAAATTCGGTTGGCAATCGCATCCAAAGGGAAAGGTAAAAGCGGAGGAGCAAGAATCATTACAAATTTTCTATTCGTAGATTCAGCCGTCTTTCTATTGGCTATTTACGATAAGTCTGAAAAAAATAATATCACCGATAAAGAACTACAAGAACGCTTACAAAATATTCCGCAATAGCGACACTTATCAGAAGTAACCCTACGCCATACTCACCGACCGATCTTTTTGCAGGAAAGCAAAGTATAGTGTCACTCCTATTGAAACAAGAAAGTAAACGACCAAGGCGGGGGTAATCAAAGAAAAGTATTTGCTCGCTCCAAACCAGTCGCCTTGCGATAAGAGAAGATACAAACCAAAGCCACTTCGTATCACCTCCCAGGCTATAGCAGATACATTTTTATCCATTAAGTCAGTCATGGCATAAACAGATAGGAAGACGAATGCTCCATACAAAAACATCGCGGGGCTTCCCACCTGGGCAATATTGCCAAACAGATAGCTTAAAAAGAGCAGTAGCATCACTAATTGAAACCAGCTCCAGGTCATTAACCCTTTCACATTCGCGGGATCATATTTTTGAAAATGATAAACGTCTTTGATTTTTTCAACCGGATATTTTTCAGCGACATCGGCTGGCCGCCAACCTAAGGGCATAAACCATATTTTCAATTTATCTTCCCACTTCTGTGCGCGCCACGCATCTTTCATCAATAGCCACAAATGCATGAAGTTGATCTTAATCGGATTCCAGGTTTGCACCGGACGCGTTACTCCATATACCGCAGGAACTGCTGGCATTTCTTCCTGATACGTTCCGAAGAGTTTGTCCCAGAAGATAAAAATCTGTCCGTAATTCTTATCCAGATACTCGGGATTGATGGCATGATGCACCCGGTGATGCGATGGCGTGACAATAATCGAGAAAACCCATGCGCCCAATATGCTGCGTGTGATACCAGAATTGCGCAAACAAATGTAACGGGGCAACAATGGAAATTACTTCTTGTGGAACGCCCAGCAAAGCTGCTGGCAATAAGAAGATGGCAAAGATTTTTACGATGGATGAAATGCTTTGCCGCAGCGCACAGGCCAGATTAAATTCTTCGCTGCTGTGGTGAATGATGTGATTATTCCAAAACAGATTATACTCATGCGAAATGCGATGCACCCAATAGCCGGCAAAGTCGAGTGCCATAAACGCTACGGCATAGGTAATCCAACCGGAAGGAACATGCGTGATAGCCACTTTTTCTGTCAGCCATCCGTAGGAAACAATGATCACACTTAAGCCGAGCACATCTTTGGTGACGTTGGTCATACCCGAGCTCAGGCTGGAGATCATGTCGTTGGTACGCAAGGTATCGTTGCCTTTGCGCCACCCCCACCATTTTTCAAACAATACCAATACCAAAAATGAAGGCATGGCATACAATAAGATTTTACCGTAAGTTTCCATAGGGTCAAAATTAGATTGTGAAATTTTTAGCCGGGGACCCCTAATTCTTCACTAATTTAAGAAAATGCATTTGACCTGCGCAATTGATTTTTAGCAGGTAAATTCCGGAACTAATTTGACGTGTGTCGATTTGCTGCCTCTTTACTTCAATAGGTTGCTTCCTACCCATGATATCAAACAATTCCACAGATTCTATTTGCTCCTTTGCGGAAAGCAAAATTTCCGAATCAAATGGATTTGGGTAAGCAGAAATGGATTTGGGCTCATTGGCTGAAACGACTACGTTTAAGTTATTGAGTTGATTGGGTGTAGCGGAAGTTGTAGAGAAGAAACTACCCGTTCCATTGGGTATGCGACTGAAACTTCCTGAGAAATTCTGCGCGCTATAGCTGGCTTCGTCCAGTGTAGTCGCATTGCCACCGGCCAAGTGATACAAGCCGACTTCTTCACCATCCGCAGAAAGTTGAAATGAAAGATGATTTTGTCCCAGCGCTAATTTCTCATCCGCAAAGAAAACCTGGTAGGCTCCAGCTGATAATAGCAACGGCTCACCATTATCACTTTTGATTCGATGGTTAAGCTTCTGACTGAGTTTGTCAGATAGGTACAATCCATTAAGGTCTACTGTTGTGGTTCCTGCATTGTAAATTTCAATCCAATCTTTTCCATATGCTGCGTCTTCGCTGCCGTTGGCATTGATTTCATTGATCTTCAAATTGGTAATCGTGCGATTGTCTTCTTCAAATACCGCCACATAACTGGCATCGGTTATAGCTACTTCTTCAATGACCCGCTTGGTAATAATTTGCTCAGTCTTGTTGCCAATTTTCCGAGTAGATAAATCCAAATCAAAACTGATATCAGAGCTGGTGCCCGCACTTTGGTGAATCTCTACTGCCAATACATTTTTTCCGGGTTTGATCAATCCCTTTGCAATCGTAAATGGAACATACACACCTTCTGTGGCCGCTTGTAGGGCAAGTGTAGAATTGCCGATAACACCAGCAGGCATATTGCTTCGCATGATCTCTTGGCCATTCAGATAAATGACGATTCCATCATCAGACAAAGCTGAACCTTGCAATGCCTGAAGCCCCACCGTATCAGCAATGGTAATGGATTTTCGAAAATAGGTGGTAATGAATTTATTATTTACATCGCCACCAAAATTGACAATCGTTTTTTCATCACCATCGCCATAGCCCAATTGAGCCGGGCCTTCACTCCACGATCCATCATTGTAATTTTCAGAAGACCAATTGGCTGCTGGGGCAGCACCGGTGTCTGCATACTTCCAAACCGCTTCGCGATTGATTAGCGCTATATCTTCCGACTCATAAGTAGAAGCTATCCAGTGTTTAAATCGGTAGCCTGGTGCCGGCACGGGTTCAATGGTGAATGGAATGTTTTTAAAGTATTTGCCTTGCACTAATTCGCGATCCGAAAGAATGGTATTGAGTTTATAATGGCCGGCTCCTTCGGGTGAAGCTTTAATGGACAAATGGGTAGCCTCCGGCAGGTTAAAGAATTCGGACATGTGTTGAAACAGATAGAGCGGTCTTTCAGCCGCAAAAGATTTCATCACTTGTAAAGATCCGAACCAATCATTCATGGTACCTCCCCAACGCTGTTTATGGAAAGGCATTTCGGTTTGAATGCGATTGCTGAATTGATCGATGGTGGCATGCAGCCTGGCAGTGCTAAAGTTGGTAAGCATACTGGCATTCAGCCGTTGAATGAATTTAGTGCGGATCGTAGGGTTTTGTAATACCATGCGAATGTGCTCTGTGGTGGAAGCAGGATTCGGCCAGTTTACTTGTGTGGAGTCTGTAGCAAAACTCAGGGTGGGATGTGTGGAGTAGCCCACTAAGCCCATTCCAAAATCGGTGTCCCATAAAATCCAGCGAAACTTGCCTCCTTGTTTTTTGGGCCTCCAGAATTTAGTGTTGTTGCCGGGCCAGTCGGTATTCGCAAAATAAATTTCGGTGGCGAGGTAATTTACATATTCATCGATGTCGATATTCTGATCAATGAAATTGTAGGCAGCATCTGTTTTACGATTCATGCCGCGCAGGGCATTTTTATAGGAAACATACGAAGTATTAGTGCCTTCAATAGCGTTCTCATACGTTTCGAGCAAATCAATTTCATCTTTGGTATAGCCGTAGTTTGATTCTATATAATCGGCATCAATTTTCTCGCGCAAATTTTGAATGCCCCAATATTCTCCATTCAGATAGAATGCGGTGGGTTGATACGCCATGTAATCTACGTTCATGGCCGAGCCAGCTGCCTCCTGAATCATTGCATCTCGAAATTGCGTGACGTTAAAGTCATTGCCAGAATTTCGTAGAAACACACCTCCAAATTCCGAAATTGGTTTTTGTGTAAAAAACCGTTGCTTCAATAAGTTTGAGCCATATTCATCCCGCGCTTTGATGGCAAACGATTTCTGCGCAAAATTTCGACTACATGCCCCGCCAATCCGAATGTCTACATGCTGATCAATTTTGCGATTGCCGCTTGCATCAAAGAATTCAAAAACGGCATGACGTGACCAATCCTGATTCCAATTTTTAGGACTTTCCGCACAATTTCCCCAAGCGCCATTCGTGCCATTGGTATAAATGCCATAAGTATTGTCCCATAGGTAATCTGATTTGGTTGAAATGGATACAATGGGCAATAAACCGTTATGCTCGTTGATAAAATACGTTTTTGCTTCTGTATCGCTGGGAATGTTTCCAGTGACATAGGCTTTCGCTTTGATGATGGTGGTGGTTGATACTGAGATAGCACCCGTGTATAAGATGGATTGTTCGTTCGGCTCTGCACCGTTGTTGGTGTATCGAATTTTAGCTGAGGAATTGCTGTGTGTGAGTGTAAGTTGTTGGCTTCCGTTATACCGACCTGCCTTTAATGAAAATGTTGGCTTGGATATCTGCGTAGAAGCTGTGATGGTACCATTTGATGCACGTGGTGTGGGGGCAGACAGATACCCCCAGGTGCTGCCATTTTCTGCGCGACCATAAGAAACGTTTAAATATTGTTTCGGAAAACGAACCTGATCTACAACAGAAATTCCGGATGATAGAATCAAATTTTCCCCATCGCCATCCAATATAAAATTGGTGTGCAGTCCGGTATTTTGATTGTCGGCCCACACACGCACAAAACCCTTGGCGGGAATAGTGATGCCGTTGGGGAATTTCCATTTTTGAAGTTGTGAGGGAGAATCGGACAAGTAATAGTTGTCAAGTGATACCACGCTGCTTCCCGCATTGAAAAGCTCTACCCATCCCGAAAAATTGTAAAAGTCCGGATCGTATTCCAGATCGGCATTGGTGGCCATTACTTCGTTGATTACCACCTGCGCCTGTATCTGTACCTGTGCCAACAACAGGAAGCCAACCATCCACTGCCATTTTCTCATCTGTAAAAGAATTTAATCTTATCCGATTCCCTTTATCTTCCGATACATACTCAGCGCATAGCGATCGGTAAGCCCTGATACGAAATCGACTAATTGGCGCAACACTTTGTAATTATTGTCCGACTGCTGTTCAATCGCCCACCGCACGTCTTCCGGCAAGAGTAGTGCTAAGTTAGCATACTTTCTGGAAGGACTTTTGGAAACCAAGTGAAACCCAGCCTGAATAAATTCACCCAACAATCCGGGTAGTACTTCATGGCCTGCAGCTTCAATTTCTACTACGTGGCGGGCACGATAAATTTTTTCAACAGAAATGCGACTGATGTTTTCGAGTGCTATTTTAGAAGGACATACATCCGTCAATGCCTGATCAAATGTTCCATTCAAAATGGCTTGTTCCTGATCCAGGAATACGTGCGTACATTCTTCTACCAGTTTGCCGATGACCAACGCACGCAATACACCTAGCTTCTCATTGAGGCCGATATGTTTTTTTAACTTTTCTGCATTGAACTGGTCGCCAAGAATAGAAGCCATCAAGCTCACGGTTTCATCTACGCTCACCAATCCCAGCCGGCAGCCATCTTCCAAATCAATAATGCTGTAGCAAATATCGTCTGCCGCTTCTACCAAAAAGGCAAGGGGATGGCGGCACCAGCTATTTTCTTTTTGTGGAATGAGGCCTAACTGATCAGCTACTTTTTTGAAATGCTCACTTTCGGTTTGAAAGAATCCAAATTTTTTCTGGCTCTTTCTTTTTTTATCACGTTGCGGAAAATAGGCAGGGCAAGGATACTTAGTAAAGGCACCAAGCGTGGCGGCTGTTAGCTTCAGTCCGTACTCTTTTTTGTTAAGTAACCGAAAGCCTTGGGCATTGCCTTCAAACTTAAGTAGATCATTCCACTCTTCTTTCGTTACCTGGGTTTCGAATGCCCGCCCTTGCGGGTGATGAAGAAAAAAATCGGATAAGGCATCTTCTCCGGCATGACCAAAGGGAGGATTGCCTAAGTCGTGCGCCAAAGATGCGGCCGCGACAATCGCACCAAAATCAAATAGTGAATAGTCTTTTTGTAATTCCGGATGACGTTGCAGAATTACTTCACCAACTCGTTTTCCCAATGATCTTCCAACGCTGGAAACTTCTAGGCTATGTGTGAGTCGGGTGTGAATAAAATCATGCTCCGGCAAGGGGTGCACTTGCGTTTTGTCTTGCAACCTTCGAAAAGGATGACTGAAAATAATCCGGTCATAGTCTTGCTCAAAGGCACTGCGAGAAGGCTCTGTTGCGTCCGGTTTTTGATCAAGACGTTGAGAGGATAGAAGTTGAGACCAGTTCATACGAGTTCGAGACCTTCAATAAAACGAAAGTCTTTTGAATTGAGAGTATAAAGTGGCATTTGGAAAAAAAGACAAGTAGCGGATATCAAAGCATCTTGCACCTTCAAACCATGACTGAGTGCATACCGAACTATTAAGTCATGATGGATTTTATCAATTGTTGGATTTAAATCACATAAAATAAACTTGTCAAGTTCTTTTATCAGCATAAGTTGATGTTCAGCATTTAGAGAACCGCATATTAGCTCCGAAAAAGAAATAGAACTTATACAAATGTTAGCAAAGCCCAATTGTAAGCAATTGGTAAAGACCTTTTCATTTTTTCTGTCAATTAGTTCCATGAGAACATCAGAATCACATGGAATCAATCTCTCTTTTTCCATGCAATCTCTCGAATATGGTCCTTACTGATCAACTGATCTTTTGCTATTCCGCCTATAGATCTGAATTCTTCTTCCGATTTAAACTTGCTTTTAGAAAGCCTATGCCTTCTTTCTTCAACCGATAAGTTTTCAATTTCTGCGTTTAATCTCATAGCCAAATCCTTTACGAGTTGTAAATCTTGGTCGTTGCTGAAATTGATCACTAATGTCTTCATAAATCAAATTTACGAATAAAAAAACTGACTTGCTTTTACTCCTTCAATACCAAATCAATACACATTACGGCCGCCAAAATTAATAGGCGCAGTGGATGATCAGCAGGAACTTCAGAGCTGATCTGAAGCACATAATTATCAGCTGAAGTAAATAGTTCTTTCCCTAATCCACTCCATTTTTTGGTTACGGTAGCAAACTCCTTTCCATCGTTGGCAACAAACTTAAAATCCCAGCTTGTCCATTTTCCTTTTAACATACACAAAGGACGTTCGCTGGCATCGAGCACTTCAAATTTTCCGCCAATGGAAAAAAATTTCTGTTTGAATTTGCCTATCAGTTGATTGCGCTCATCCAACACTTCTACTTCTGACAAAAAAAGAGAAACACCTCTTCGCACAGTCAATACAGGTTGACCTTCCGGAGTTTTAATCTCCATGTTGAAAGGGGTCATTCTTTTGTAATCTGTAAACCGAAACAATTTTGTAAAGAAGCCCAGGTTTTCTTCACGGCAATTTAAAATTACTTGCTTCGAGTCCGGATCTAGAATATCAAAGCTGTTGGCTGCCTTAAATACCTTTACATGTTCTTTAACGAAAAAGAGATTTTTGTTTAGACTGGGATGCATAAAATTGAGTGGGGTCTTGTTTAAAAATTTGCACTAAAATACGGTAAAGTTCAGGTTGGTGTGCTTTAAATTTCTCCGATCTTTCAAAGAAATTTTCTACGGCAACGGCAAAGAATTCGTCCATGTTTTCAAAAGCATACCTGCGGAAGAAATGTTCACTATCGTTTTTCAAACGAGGCATTTCCTGAATGGCATAATTCTCAAATGCGGCCACCCATTTCGGGCTGATTACCTGATATTCATGACCCATTAGCTTATGCTCAAGCCACAAAGCATGTGCAAATTCGTGCAATAGTAAATTTAACCCATCGTCTGACCGGTGTAACCCATCGGCAATGCCATGCCAACTGAATACAATCGTGCGAAGCCCCGGGTTTACCTCGCCTTTATGCACTTTGTGTGTGATTTTGGAATTGTAAAAGTCAGGATAAACAATAATCCGCTCGAAAAAAGTAAGTGAAGTATTCGGCAAGAACAAAACCAATTGCGAAGCGGCCGAGGCGATGATGGCTTTCATGGCACGCTTTAACTTTAGATTATCGCGTTCGATGTAATCGAAATACTCGTAGTGATCTCTTACCATGCGCAAAAATTTCATTTTCAGCCTGCGCGGTAACTTTGAATAATATGGATACTTGTGATTGAGAAATCGATGGAAAATAGGTCCATAGTAAATACGAAAGCGCAACTCTTCAAACAACGAGTAGAAGAGTTGCGCTATCCCGGCAAGGAAATCAAAAACCATTTAGATTCTTTTCAACAAAGCAGCCAGTGAAATGGATTCTTGTATGATAGACTTGATCGCGCTTACCGCCACTCGTTCCTGCTTCATCGTGTCACGGTCGCGAATGGTGACAGTGTCATCTTGTAATGTTTGATGATCGATCGTAATACAATACGGTGTGCCGATGGCATCCATTCTACGGTAGCGCTTACCGATGTTGTCTTTGTCTTCGTAAAAACAGCGGAAGTCGAATTTCAAATCGTTGAAAATAGCTTCTGCCTTTTCAGGCAATCCGTCTCTCTTCATCAATGGTAAAATGGCCACCTTGTGTGGAGCCAATGCAGGAGGAATGCGCAACACTACCCGCTCGGTTCCGTCTTCCAGTTTTTCTTCTGTATACGATTTGGAAAGAATAGATAAAAACATGCGATCCAATCCTACCGAAGTCTCCACTACATACGGAATGTAGTTTTGGTTTTCTTCTGAGTCGAAGTATTGCATTTTTTTACCCGAAAACTCCTCGTGTCGCCTGAGATCATGATTAGTGCGTGAGTGAATCCCTTCTAATTCTTTAAATCCCATCGGGAAATTGAATTGAATATCGCAGGCAGCATTGGC
>JAJTHV010000002.1 GCA_021300095.1 Flammeovirgaceae bacterium
GGATTTTTGCTGCTGATCCAACATGCTTTGTAAATGTTTTGAGGTGCAAACTCAACCGATGCACTGTATTCATTTTTCAAGCGAAACTGAATTACTTCAAACTGAAGTGCACCCACAACTCCCACTACTTTCTTTTTTCCCAATTCATAGGTAAACAATTGGGCAACGCCTTCTTCCATCAACTGCAAAAGCCCTTTTTCCAGCTGCTTTGTTTTCATGGCATCTTTGTTAATTACCTCTTTGAAAATCTCGGGTGAAAAACTAGGTATACCTGTGTAAACCATTTTCTCGCCTTCCGTAAGAGTGTCGCCAATTTTTAAATTGCCGGTATCGTACAAACCCACGATATCTCCCGGCCAGGCCTGATCCACCGTTTCGCGATCTTGCGCCATGAAGGCGGTAACATTGGAGAAGCGGATATTTTTATCCTGACGCACGTGCAGGTAGTTGCTTCCTCTTTCAAAGAGACCTGAACACACCCTGATAAATGCAATACGATTGCGATGTTTCGGGTCCATGTTGGCGTGAATCTTGAAAATGAAACCTGAAAATTTCTGTTCTTCCGGTCGCACTTCGCGCAACGTAGTTTCGCGCGGAATAGGAGGGGGCGCAATGCGAATAAATGCATCGAGCAATTCTTTCACACCAAAGTTATTCACCGCACTGCCAAAGAATACGGGCGCTACTTTTCCACTCAAATAATCCTTCTCGTCAAATTCCGGATAAACTCCTTCAATCAATTCTACGTCTGCTCGAAGCTGTTTGGCATAGCTTTCTCCAACTAGCTTGTCCAATTCCTCTGAGTAAATGTCTGAAATCTCGATACTCTCCTGAACAGTTACTTTACTGGGTGTAAACAACTGCAAGCTTTTTTCATACAGGTTGTAAACACCTTTAAATGTTTTACCCATACTGATGGGCCAACTCAGCGGACGCACTTTAATGCCCAACTTTTCCTCTACCTCATCCAACAGGTCAAATGGATCTTGCCCTTCGCGATCTAATTTATTGATGAAGCAGATCACAGGCGTATTGCGCATACGACACACCTCCATTAGTTTTTCTGTTTGAATCTCTACGCCCTTCACACAGTCAATCACCATAATCACACTGTCCACGGCCGTAAGGGTTCGGTAGGTATCTTCAGCAAAATCCTGGTGACCGGGTGTATCGAGCAGATTGATTTTAACATCTTTATATTCAAAACCCATGACGGAAGTAGCCACAGAAATACCCCGCTGCTTCTCAATCTCCATCCAGTCGCTGCGTGCATGGTCTTTGATTTTTGATGACTTTACAGCTCCGGCTTTCTGAATAGCGCCCCCGAATAAGAGTAACTTCTCCGTAAGGGTCGTTTTACCGGCATCCGGGTGCGAAATGATTCCGAAAGTTCTTCGCTTGGCTATTTCTTGTTCTAAGGTCATACTTTGAGTAATAAAAAAGGGATAGAAAAATCTACCCCTTTTATTTTTTGGTAAGCGCGATTAAGAGTTGGCCTCTAATTTGGCTTTGTATTTTTTTGCGTTTTGTACTTCGTTTGAATCGAAGTAAGTATCGATAATTGTTTGGTAAGCCGCTTTTGCTTTTTCTACGTCATTTAACTTTTCATAGGCCAAGGCTGCCTTCATCAAATAGGTTGGAGTAAACTCCTTGTTCGGCTTGTAGCTGCTTGCTTTATCATAATAGCGAGCCGCTTCATCAAACTTCTTTTGCTCCATATAGGCATCGCCAATCAGGCTGTAAGCACGTGCCTGTACCAATAAGTCATCTGCACTAAAATCTTCTAAATGAAAAATGGCTAACGGAAATTTGCCTTGCTTTAGATAGATCACTCCGGTATAGAAATTAGCCAGATTTCCGGCTTTGGTCAAACTATAATCTTCTACGATTTGTAAGAAACCTAAATTATTTCCATCTCCATTCAAAGCTAGATTTAAACTGTCCGCCTCGAAATAACGGATAGCCTGGAACATTTCTTTTTGCGCTAATCCATCTTGCTGATCAACATAATAACGGAATGCAAAAAAGCCACCCACAGCTAAAATGACCACACCGGCAACGATGGCCAATAATTTTAGATTCTTTTCAGCCCAACTTTCAATTCCTTCCAGCTTCTCTTGTAAGGCTTCTGGGTTCTCCAATAAATCTTTGCTTTCTTCTTTTTTCTTCGCCATGGTGTATAATATAAAGTCTACCTATTTCTAATATTCTGAAAATAGGGACGCAAAACTAAGAAATCTACTTGGTAATCAAAAGACTATTAATCCAATATGAATGGATAGTCAGTCTGCTCGTAAATGTCTTTTAAAGCTTCAGAAGGATCAGGAAAACTGGATTCTTCTGCAAACTTCACACTTTCTTCCACCTGGCCGTTCACCTTTTCTTCGATGGTAGCTAAATCAGCTTCTGTTGCCATTTTCTTTGCTAAAAGGGTTTGGCGCACTGATTCGATGGGGTCTCTATGTTTGTATTCTTCCACCTCTTCTTTCGAGCGATATTTTTGCGGATCGCTCATGGAGTGGCCTTTATATCGATAGGTGCGGAATTCCAATAAAGTGGGGCCTTCTCCGGCACGGGCGCGCTCGGCTGCACGGGCTACTGCATCATGCACGGCTTCCACGTTCATTGCATCTACAGGCTCGGATGGCATATCATACGATTCGCCCAAAGTGTACAATTCAGTAACATTCGATGTTCTTTTTACCGATGTACCCATGGCATAGCCATTGTTTTCAATCACAAAAATCACCGGTATTTTCCACAACATCGCCAAATTCAGCGCTTCGTGAAAGGCGCCTTGACGCACAGCTCCATCGCCCATGTAACAGATGCACAAATTGCCGGTCTTATTATACATTTCCGCGAAAGCGATACCTGCACCTAACGGCACTTGTCCACCTACAATTCCGTGTCCACCAAAAAAGTGATTTTCTTTATCAAAAATGTGCATCGATCCGCCTTTACCCTTCGAAACCCCGGTTTCCTTACCGTAAAGTTCGGCCATGATTTTGTTAGGACTGGTGCCCAGCGCCAGCGGATGTGCATGGTCGCGATAAGCAGTTATGTATTTGTCGCCTCTGCGCAACGCAGAAACAGCTCCGGCAGCACAGGCCTCCTGACCTATATATAAGTGACAGAATCCCCTGATTTTCTGCATTCCGTACAATTGACCCGCCTTTTCTTCAAACTTGCGCATCAAAAGCATCGATTCGAACCAAAATAAATAGGTTTCTTTTGAGTACTCCGATTTTGCCTTGCCTTTAGCTGCTCTTGCCATAGATTTTGATTCTTTTAAGAGTTGCGAAAATACATTACAGCCAAACAACTGCCAAACGGGCATTTGTTAATGTAATAGAACTATTCTTTGGCCTGTTGGCTACTTTGGATGAAATTGCGGCTCGCAAATTTCACCGTGCACCTTCGCAAGCTCAATCTATTCTGTTTCAAAAACATTGAAGAAGCTCAATTAGAGTTTCAAAATGACATTATTTGCCTGCTGGGAAAAAACGGAAGTGGCAAAACCAGCCTCTTGGATGCCATTCACTATCTGTCCTTTACGCGTAGTGCCATCAACACTTCGGATGCTCAAAATGTGAAAATTGGCTTGAATCAGTTTATGATAAAAGGCCAATTTGAAATGGGAATGCCGGATTCGCAGGAAAGGATGAGAACCAAGGAGGTAATGTGCTCCTTTCAAACTGGTCAGAAGAAGATAATCCGAGAGGACGGCCAGGATTGCATTAAATTTTCGGAACATATTGGCCGATTCCCTGTGGTGCTCATTGCCCCGCAAGACATTGAGCTAATTTGGGATGGTGGCGAGGTACGTAGAAAATTTTTTGATACACTGCTTTCGCAGCTCGATAAGTCCTATCTCGAAAACCTAATCGTTTACACCAACCACCTCAAGCAACGGAATAGCCTTTTGCGCACCTTTTCGGAAACCGGGGTGGTAGATCATGATTTGTTAGCCAGTTATGATCAAAAACTGATTCCGGCAGGCCAAGTTATTTCAAAAAAGCGAGCCGCGTGGGTGAATGAGTTTTTACCTCATTTGCAGGAACAATACCTTTTTTTGATTGATGGAGCCAACGAGGAGGTAAAAGTTGAATACAACTCTGATCTTCAAACTTCCAGCTTTGCCGATTTGCTGGCAAAAAACCTTTCGAAAGACATTGCTCTTCAAAGAACCACTACTGGCGTTCACCGCGATGATTTTGAATTTCAGATCAATGGTCGAGAATTGAAAAAGTTCGGGTCGCAAGGACAGCAAAAGTCCTTTTTAATTGCACTTAAATTGGCAGAGTTTCACGCCATCGCCCATGCAAAATCCATCAAACCACTCTTATTATTAGATGATATTTTTGATAAGCTGGACGACTACCGTATTCACCAATTGATGCGGTTGATTTCGCAAGGCACTTTCGGCCAAATTTTTATTACCGATGCGCGCGAAGGCCGAAGTCTGGAGATAATTAAAGCTGCCCATGTAAACGCGCAGGTCTTTACCGTGCAAAACGGCACCTTTACAAATGGTTGATTTTTTTGCCTAGATTTGATTATGATTTTCCCTACACTGGTTAAAGGCAGCTACGTAGAAAGAATGACAGACGAAGAGTTTTTTCGCTTCTGCCAGGATAACCGTGATGTCAAGTTTGAGCGCACATCAACAGGTCAAATCATTATTATGTCTCCTTCCACTTATAAAAGCGGAATCCGTAACGGTGAAATATTGCATCAGCTTACATTGTGGAACGAAAAGCAAAAGTTAGGTGATACTGTAGACTCAGACACTGGCTTTTATCTCGCCAATGGTTCCATGCGCAATCCGGATGCCGCTTGGATCAGCAAAGAAAAACTGGCCACAGTGCCCAGGGCAGAGCTTGACTCCTTTCCACATCTTTGCCCTGAATTTATTATTGAGTTGAAATCCAAGTCGGATTCATTATCGGACCTCAAGAAAAAAATGCAAGAGTGGACCGACAATGGCTGCCAGTTGGGTTGGCTAATTGATGCAGATGAAGAGGTGGTTTATATATATGAGCCCGGTAAGGAGATCATAACCCACACGGATTTTAATGTCCCATTGTCTGGTTCCCCATTACTTCCCGGTTTTGAACTGATTTTATCTGAGCTGAGAGTTTAGTTCAGATGGCCAAGAAGAATAACCCAGATGGCAATACTCAGCATATTGGAGATGCCATTCAGCACTTACTCTCCAGTTTTCATATCAAAAGCAAATTTGACGAGGCTAACCTAATTGCCTCTTGGGAGCGACTGGCAGGAAAACCCATCGCCAAGCGCACTAAAAAACTATACATCCGTGGTAGGGTGCTATTTGTTGAGTTAGAATCACCCTCCATGAAAAATGATCTGAACCTTCACAAACGTCAGATTATCGAAATCCTCCAAAAGGAGTTTGGGGCAGATGTAGTCTCCGAAATCGTCTTGATGTAATCGTAGCGAAGCGCCCGAAAAGCTGGCTAGTGAAATTATTTAATAGACGAAAACCTGATTCAACGTTTGTCTAAACCAAAAAACCGTATAATTTTGCGTTCCCGTTTTTTTAGTGGATACGAAAATGGGTTGAAAAGCGGTTTTTACGCAATTCAAAGCGTTCTGTGAAATTTTTTAATTAGTAGGGGAGATACTCAAGCGGCCAACGAGGACAGACTGTAAATCTGTTGACTTATGTCTTCACAGGTTCGAATCCTGTTCTCCCCACTAGTCCACCGAAGCTTTAGCGAAGGTGGACATTCTCTTAATTTTGGTAAAGAAATCTTTCTTCGCCAAAGCTACGGAGGACAAGCGGGAGTAGCTCAGTTGGTAGAGCGATAGCCTTCCAAGCTATAGGTCGCGAGATCGAACCTCGTTTCCCGCTCTTTTTTAACTGTTGTCAGTTAGAACAGTAGATTGCTGTTGTAGCTCAGGGGTAGAGCACTTCCTTGGTAAGGAAGAGGTCGAGGGTTCAATTCCCTTCAACAGCTCGAAGGAGTTGTTGAAATTTTGGCTTCTTGTTTAGCGAAGCCCGAAAGAGCATCCTGACGGAAGCGTCAGGAAGGTCGAGGGTTCACCTTCAACAGCTCTCTCTAAAACCTCAAATCAATAAAGATTGATTTGATTGTATTGAAAATCCTTGAAATCAATTTCACCGATGGGTAGCGACCATCTTTGTAGGTGACAAAAGAAATCAAATGCCGACCCTTATTCGAAAGGCTTAAAATGTTGAGGGTGTATGTTTCTCAGACGGAGAGACTTATGAAAGTAACTTACTTAAATAAATTATACACTTTTTTAACACTTTAATTCGAATACTGATATGGCAAAAGAAAATTTTGACCGCTCCAAACCCCACGTTAACGTAGGTACAATCGGACACGTTGACCACGGTAAAACAACTCTTACAGCTGCAATTACTAAAGTACTTGCTTCTAAAGGTCTTGCTTCAATGCGCGACTTCTCTTCAATTGACAATGCTCCTGAAGAAAAAGAAAGAGGTATCACCATCAACACATCTCACGTTGAGTATGCTACTGAAAAAAGACACTACGCTCACGTAGACTGTCCTGGTCACGCTGACTATGTGAAAAACATGGTTACAGGTGCTGCTCAGATGGACGGTGCTATCTTAGTGGTAGCTGCTACTGACGGACCTATGCCTCAAACTCGCGAGCACATCCTTTTGGCTCGTCAGGTAGGTGTACCTGCTCTTGTAGTATTCATGAATAAAGTTGACTTGGTTGACGATGCAGAATTGCTTGACCTGGTTGAAATGGAAGTTCGTGAATTGCTTTCTTCTTACCAATTCCCTGGCGACACTATGCCAATCATCAGAGGTTCGGCTCTTGGTGCATTGAATGGCGAGCCTAATTGGGTTGCTAAAGTAGAAGAGTTGATGACTGCAGTAGATGATTATATTCCTCTTCCTGTACGCTTGATCGACAAAGATTTCTTGATGCCTGTTGAAGACGTGTTCTCAATCACTGGTCGTGGTACTGTTGCTACTGGCCGTATTGAGCGCGGTGTTATCAAAACTGGCGATCCAGTACAAATCCTTGGAATGGGTGCTGAGAACTTGACTTCTACCATCACTGGTGTGGAGATGTTCCGCAAAATCCTTGACAGAGGTGAAGCTGGCGATAACGTAGGTTTATTGTTGAGAGGTATTGAAAAGGAGCAAATCTGCCGTGGTATGGTTATTTGCAAGCCAAACTCAGTAACTCCTCACGCTAAATTCAAAGCTGAAGTTTACGTATTGTCAAAAGAAGAAGGTGGTCGTCATACTCCATTCTTTAACAAATACCGTCCTCAGTTCTATTTCCGTACTACAGACGTTACAGGAGAGTGCAAACTTCCTACCGGTGTAGAAATGGTTATGCCTGGTGACAACGTTTCTATCGAAGTAGAATTGATCAACAAGATCGCTATGGAGAAAGGTCTTCGTTTCGCTATCCGCGAAGGTGGCCGTACTGTAGGTTCTGGTCAGGTTACTGAAATCTTAGACTAAGCTTAAGATTCTGATTTAATAGAAAGGCGCCTCTAAAGGGCGCCTTTTTTTGTTCCAAATTATTATTAAGAATTATTCTAAATAACTTGATTTGATCGCAAAAAAATCAATTCTTTGCTATTATTTATATTAATTCTAAATAACATGAAAAAAGACTTTGTTGCCATCAACTACATTAAGTGTGAAGACCACTACCGTGAACGCTTCGAGCAATTGTTTGCCACCCGAGCCCATGCCATCGATCGGATGCCTGGTTTTTTGAACATGGAAGTTTTAAAGCCCAATGAACAAGGCGAATATTTGATTGTAAGTCATTGGGAATCAGAAGAACAATTCAAGAAATGGACATCTTCACCGGAATTTTTGGAAGGCCATAAAAGGGGATTTGAAGATATTCGTAAAGCACGCGAGGAGGGAAAGACGCCTCCAATGACGTCTTCATTTAAGACGTATCAAGTGATTACCCACTGATTAAGCTACGGCTGCCATAGAGCCCGATTAATGAGCTCGTTTTCAGGAGACTATGTTTTCTGTATTTTTTCTTGGATACATTTTTGTTTTGTAGCCATTTAGTCTACCTTTGCAGTCCTTTTGAATTCAGGGTGTATTGGTATTCGAAAGTTTGGCGCTAAGAAAAGAACTAAAAAACGGGTGTAGTTCAACGGTAGAATAGCGGTCTCCAAAACCGTTGATCTTGGTTCGAATCCAGGCACCCGTGCAAAAAGTAAACAAAGCTTGCCTAATCGAAAGAAGAAGCGAGTTCAAATGAAATAGAATGGAAAAGCTGAAAAACTATATCATTGAGTCAATTGATGAAATCCGTAATAAGGTTTCATGGCCCAAATTTTCTGAATTGCAAAGCAGCGCCATTTTGGTGTTGGTTGCTTCATTGATTTTTGCGCTGGTGATTGGATTTGTTGATTTGGGTTTTAAAAATGCTTTGGCTTGGTTTTACAAAGAATTCTAAGACATGGCAGCTTCAGTAGGTGAATTAAAATGGTATGTGCTTAGGGTCGTAAGTGGCCAGGAAAAGAAAATCAAATCTTACCTGGAAACAGAAATTGAGCGCTCAAAACTAACAGGTTTCATTCCTGAAGTTCTCATTCCATCTGAAAAGGTGTATGAAATGAGAAACGGCAAAAAGCGTGTGAGAGAGAGAAACTTCTTTCCTGGATACGTTTTGGTTTCTGCCGATCTTTCAAATGGTGAAGCCTACCACACGGTAAACAACATTCCGGGTGTAATTGGTTTTTTGGGCGCAAATGGCTCCAGTGCAACCAATAAAGAACCGGTAGCGCTCCGTCAATCAGAGGTAAATAGAATCCTCGGAAAAGTAGACGAGATCGATCAGTTTGAAGTGAAGTTGGAAACTCCTTTCATTAAAGGAGAAAATGTGAAGGTGATGGATGGTCCTTTCAGCGGATTCACCGGAACAGTAGAAGAGATTTTTGAAGACAAAAAGAAATTGAATGTAATGGTGAAGATCTTCGGACGAAACACTCCGGTAGAACTCAGCTACATGCAAGTAGAAAAATTGGAGTAATAATAACTAAGATAATTTAGCTGGTATGGCAAAGGAAATAATCGGATATTTAAAATTGCAAGTAAAAGGCGGAGCAGCTAACCCTGCGCCTCCAATTGGTCCTGCATTAGGTTCCAAAGGTTTGAACATCATGGATTTCTGTAAGCAGTTCAATGCTCGCTCACAAGATAAGCCTGGTCAGGTTCTTCCGGTGTTAATCTCCATCTACAACGATAAATCATTTGATTTCGTCATCAAAACTCCTCCGGCAGCAGTTTTGATTATGGAAGCCATCAAATTGCAAAAAGGTTCAAAAGAGCCTAACCGTGCAAAGGTGGGTTCTATCAGCTGGGATCAGATTAAGAAAATTGCAGAATTGAAAATGCCTGACCTGAATGCGTTCAAGATAGATTCAGCTATGAAAATGATTGCGGGTACAGCTCGCAGCATGGGAGTTACAGTAAGTGGAGCAGCCCCTTGGGATAAATAAGTAGAGAAATTAGTTAAAAGTTAAAAATTTATCAGAAAGAGTCTGATTAACGATTGACCAATAACTGCTAACAGAAAAAATATGGCACGAGTATCAAAAAACAGAAAGGCAGTTCTTGCCAAGTACAATCCAGATAAAGTTTATACGCTGGATGAAGCATCAAAAGTGTTGAAAGACATCAGCTTTACCAAGTTCGATTCTTCAGTAGATGTGGATATCCGTTTGGGTATCGACCCGAAGAAATCTGACCAAATGGTGCGTGGAGTAGTATCTCTGCCGCACGGTTTAGGTAAGGTAGTTCGTGTGCTGGTGCTTTGCACACCAGACAAAGCACAAGAGGCAAAAGATGCCGGTGCCGAGTACGTAGGCTTAGACGAATTCATTCAAAAAATTGAAGCCGGTTGGACAGATGTGGATGTGATCATCACCATGCCAACTGTAATGGCGAAAGTAGGTAGATTAGGTAAAGTGTTAGGTCCACGTGGCTTAATGCCAAACCCGAAGTCAGGTACAGTTACCCTTGAAGTAGGAAAAGCAGTGAAAGATGTGAAGGCGGGTAAAGTAGACTTCAAAATTGACAAACAAGGAATCATTCATGCTAGTATAGGTAAGGCTTCCTTCAGCGCAGACAAAATCAAAGACAATGCTGCTGAACTTATCAATGCGGTAGTTAAGTTGAAACCCGCTTCATCGAAGGGAACGTACTTAAAGAGCATCGCTCTTTCGTCTACGATGAGCCCGGGAATCAAAGTTGATTCAAGTTCTATATAGAGGTCTATAATTTTTAAAGCAATGACCAAAGAAGAAAAAGGGCAGATTATCGAAGAGTTGTCAGAGAAGTTTTCTCAAAACAACCACTTCTATATTACCGATGCATCCGGTTTAACCGTAGCTCAAATCAATGCGTTTCGCAGATTGTGTTATAATGCAGGTGTTGAATACCGTGTTTACAAAAACACGCTGATCCGCAAAGCATTAGAAAAGCAACCAGGTAATTACGAAGAGTTATTTACAGTTCTCCACGGATTTTCAGGTGTAATCTTTTCCAAAGAATCTGGCAATGCACCCGCTCGTGTGATTAAAGAATATCGCAAGAAGCTGGAAGGCAAGCCTGGATTAAAAGGAGCTTCCATTGAGTCCACCATTTTTGTTGGAGACGAACATCTCGATACACTCGTGTCTTTGAAATCAAAGAACGAACTCATCGGGGAAATCATTTCCTTGCTGCAATCACCTGCCAAGAACGTACTTTCTGCTTTACTCAGCGGAAAGAACACAGTGGCTGGCTTGGTAAAGGCACTGGAAGAAAGAAAACAATAATTGAATTCAAAATTTTAAACACTTATCAATCATGGCTGACGTAAAAGCAATTGGCGATCAACTCGTAGAACTTACCGTTAAAGAAGTAAATGAATTAGCTTCTTATTTGAAAGAAACTTATGGCATTGAGCCTGCTGCTGCTGCAGTTGTTGCTGGCCCTGCGGCTGGTGGAGCTGCTGGTGGAGCTGCTGTTGCTGAGAAAACCAACTTCGATGTTGTGTTGAAAGCAGCCGGTGCTAACAAATTACAAATCGTGAAATTGGTGAAAGAATTGACTGGTCTTGGCTTGAAAGAAGCAAAAGATTTAGTTGATGGAGCCCCAAAGACTATCAAAGAAGGCTTACCAAAAGAC
>JAJTHV010000053.1 GCA_021300095.1 Flammeovirgaceae bacterium
CACCACGCAGATTTATGACAGACGATCAACGACATGCAGCGCATCGCCCGGATGTAATTACTTTTGAAACCGATGTACTAACCGAAGATGTGACATTGGCAGGAGAGATCATGGCAAAACTAAAAGTAAGTATGACCGGCACAGATGCTGATTTTATTGTGAAGTTAATTGACGTCTATCCCGACAATGAACCCAACGACACCAAACATAACCCCGCGAATATTATTATGGGCGGCTATCAACAATTGGTGCGTCACGAAACGTTCCGCGGCCGCTTCCGCAACAGTTATGAAAAACCGGAGGCCTTCAAGCCCAACGAAGTAACTGATGTGAATGTACAGTTACAGGATATTTTGCACACCTTCAAGAAAGGACATCGGGTGATGGTGCAAATACACAGCACCTGGTTTCCGTACATCGACCGCAATCCACAGAAGTATGTGGATAATATCTACAAGGCAAACGATGAGGATTTTATTAAGTCCACCATTCGTGTGTACGGTGCTTCTGTGATTGAAATAGGTGGAGGTGCGAAAGCGAAAGTGGAATTGAAGAAGTAAGGGCGAAACACAAGGCACATAAGCATAGAGTTTTTTGGGATTCATCAAGTTTTCATAAAGTACTCCACAGAGTTGTCAAAGCAGCACTAAGTTGCACAGAGGGTTGCCTTGTGTGGCTTTGCGGTTTTTTGCGAAACTTTGTAAAAGTAGAACTCAATTCCTTTGTGCCTTCGTGTCTTAGTGGCAATAACATTCTAAAAGAAAAATCCTTACCTTGTACCGATTCGTTTAATCTTTGTACAATGTTTCAATGCTTTACAGTTGCCATGTTTTTCGTGTTGAGTAGCATCACACAGCTTTCAGCACAGACAAGAACCTACGACACACTTCCTAATCTACCTGAGCATTATGTAAAACGCATGGCTCTTTTTAAATCTGAGCCAGTGAAAACCGGAGCCATTATCATGCTTGGCAATAGCATTACCGAAGGTGGCAATTGGAAAAAGCTGTTGGGTGACAGTTCGGTGCTCAATCGAGGAATCTCAGGAGATGTTACTTTTGGAGTGCTCAATCGGTTGGAAGAAGTACTGCGCCACAAGCCATCTAAAATCTTTTTACTGATTGGTGTCAACGACCTTTCGCGCAATACACCCGATGAAGTGATCATTGAAAATCTATTTACCATCGCCAGGCGAATTAAAACAGCATCCCCTAAAACAGAGTTGTATATCCAAAGCATTCTGCCCACCAACGACTCGTTTAAGAATTTAATGGCAGCATTCCGTAACAAGGATCCGCACATTACAACTATTAACACGCAACTGGCTCGCTATGCCGATAAGATGAAGTATCATTATGTTGATTTATACTCCCGTTTTTTAGGCCCCAATGGCTCGATGGATCCCCAATATGTCACCGATGGTTTGCACCTGAATGCTTTGGGTTATCAGCATTGGATAAGTATTTTGCGTTCAGATTCAAAAGTAAAATTAAAATGATAAACGTCTCTCTTTCCGCAGCAACCTCCAAAGAAGAGGTGATGAAGTCTGTACAAAATTATCTTACGGAAGTGAATCTTTCTGTAGCATCGCATGATTTTTCCCGCCCTTGGGGTGGGTTCTTTGTGATCGATGAAAATCAGGCCGATCGGTTTATTCAACTGTACTTTCCTCATCTGAAAAAAGAAGACCTTACTATTTCAGGAAAACTGAGTCCCAAGATATTGATCGTAGCACCGGGCCAGCGTTTGTCATGGCAGTATCACCACAGACGCGCGGAGATATGGAAGCACATTGCTGGAGTTGCCGGAGTAATCACCAGCGACACCGATGTAGAAGGCACATTACATCCATTTACCATAGGTGAGATCATCCAGTTAAAACAAGGCCAACGCCATCGACTAGTGGGTTTGCCCGTAGGGTGGGGAATGATAGCCGAAATCTGGCGCCACACCGATGCACAACATCCCTCCGATGAAAACGACATCGTGCGCGTGCAGGATGATTTTGGGAGAAGTTCATAATGATCATCTGGTTAAATTGATGCAAAGTTGAAGTCACTAGCTCCTAAGTAGTAACCTCACCTACCTCACTTTCACCCTTCGACCGTTTCACCCACTTTACTACTTCAAACCAGATAACAGAAATAAAACCGGTTGCAACACATATCAATAACTCGTTGATCCTTAAATGCTCGAATTCAAAAAAGGCAGTTATGGGTTTGATATAGAGTATCAAAGCCAGAAGCATGATAGTAACTCCGATAATCATAAAGACCATGTTGTTTTTGTAACGCAAGGTGGTAATGATGGAATAATAGAAGGAACGATTGATCAGTGTTAAGAAAATATTGGCTGTGATTAAAACGGTGAAAGTCATCGTGCGTGTGTGTGCTTCATTGTAACCATTCCCTACCGAAAACTGGTAGATGAATAAGGTTCCGGCAGTAATGACTAAGCCCTGCACAATACTAAGAGATAACTCTTTCCAATAAAAAAAAGTAGTAGTTACTGGCTTTGGCCTTTGCTGCATCGTATTCTTTTCCATCGGTTCGTTTTCATAGATGATCGAACAGGTAGGCCCCATGATGATCTCTAAAAAAATGATATGAACGGGCGAGAAGATTGTTGGATAGATCCAGCCGAGCGCCAATGGGATGAATACGGTTAATAGGATGGGGATATGGATCGAGATAATATATTGAATCGCTTTTTTTAGATTGGCGTAGATCTTTCGCCCTACGCCAATGGCATAGACCATTTTTGATAAATCATCTTCCAGTAAAATCAGAGATGCGGCTTGTTTCGCGATCTCTGTTCCTTTCTTTCCCATCGCAATGCCAATATGAGCTGCTTTTAAAGCGGGTCCGTCATTCACGCCATCGCCCGTCATGGCTACGATTTGCTGAGTGGATTTTAGTGCATTGATGATTTTTAGTTTTGCTTCGGGAAACATGCGCGTAAACAATGTCGTGTTCATCACCCGATCATTCACTTCATGTTCGGGCAGTTGCATTAATTCATCGCCAGTCATGGTTTTCTCATAGCCCCGCATTCCAATTTGTTTCGCGATAGCCATGGTCGTGGCCGCATTGTCGCCTGTGATTACTTTTACCGCTATTCCG
>JAJTHV010000134.1 GCA_021300095.1 Flammeovirgaceae bacterium
GAGTTCTCCCCATGAGGTAGATATGATATCTATGGCAACGGCCGGTGCTGTAGCAGGATTTTTAGTAATAATGTTGATCAGCCCGCCCACTGCCTCCGACCCATACAAAGTAGAAGCAGGTCCCTTTACAATCTCCACACGTTGAATCAATGATTGCGGAATACCGGTCAGTCCGTATACAGTCGATAGGCCACTAACAATGGGCATACCGTCAATTAATACCATTGTATAAGGGCCTTCCAAACCATTAATGTGTATGTCACCCGTGTTGCACACATTGCAGTTGATCTGCGGACGCACGCCATTTACATTTTGTAGCGATTCAAAAATGGAAGGTGTCGGGTTGGCTTTAAAGAACGAAGGAGCAAATACCTCCACGGGTACAGGGCTTTCCAACCGGCTTACCTCACGCATTGTTCCGGAAATCACCACTTCATCCAACGTCTGATCCGATTCCGACAGTTCAAAATTCACCTCCAGTCGGGATGTTTCGGTCACTTCAATACGCAGCGATTGCGGTGCATATCCAATCATGGATACTATGATCGTATAGGTTGCTGCCGGAATGCCGGTAAGCACATATTGACCTTGTGAATTGGATGAAGCACCGAGCGAAGTGCCTTCGAGGCGGACGGAGGCAAACTCCACCGGCACCCCATTGGACCGGATGATGCCTTTCACCTGCCCGGTTTGAGCCATCACCGGTTGACACCAGCACAGTAATACAAACAACCCGATAATCTTCTGCACGTTTCTATTTTTAGACTTGCAAATATAATAAGTTAGATCAATCTAAATTATTTCTTTTGAAAATAGTCCTATCTTTGTGCTGAACATTTTCGACCTATGGCATCACCTACCGAAGAGAATTACCTGAAGACATTGTTTACCAAAGCCGACAAAAACGGTGAAATTGCCATTACGGAGCTAAGTCAATTTCTAAAAGTAAGTGCTCCTACGGTCAACAGTATGATTAAGAACCTAAGCCAGCAGGGACTTGTCAACTACGAGAAATACAAATTGCTTTCACTGACTGCCAAAGGGAAGAAGGCGGCTGCGTTTATCATTCGCAAGCACCGGCTCACCGAAATGTACCTGGTGGAAAAAATGGGATTCGGGTGGGAAATGGTGCATGAAATAGCCGAACAAATTGAGCACATTGATTCTCCGCGCTTTTTTGACCGCATGGATGAATTGCTCGGATATCCCAAAGTAGATCCTCATGGATCACCCATACCCGATAAGAATGGGAAAATAACAGCAAAGGCATTGATGAAACTGAGCGAATGCAAAGTGGGTGATCAAGTTACCTTGAGCGCGTTGGCTAATTCTTCAGAAGAGTTTCTGAAATATCTCAACTCCAAGCAGCTTCAACTGGAGATTAAACTGCGAGTAGAAGCCATCGAACCATTTGATCAAAGTATGAAGATCAAATACCTGCGGAATCGCGTGGAAATTCTTAGCCACCTAGCTTGCGATAAGTTGCTCGTAGAAAAACGCCTGTAAAGTTTAGAAATCCGGACAAGGAATCACTAACTTATCCTTCGGTGGCTTACGCGGATCGCGTGTGCTCCAAGAATACACTAAACTAAATTCGTGTGCACCCCCACTTCCGGGGCCTAACTTCGAAATAGTAAAGTCGTAGCTATAGCCGATATTTAAAACATCCTTTGCTCCTTTCTTGGTAAAGCCTACCAATAGAACAACCGATTCGTTATTGACAATACCATTCACACTTTTGAACGGAACACCACGGTACCATGTACCAACAATCAATGGCTCAAATGTAAAATACATTCCCAGATCCAATTGATCAAACTGACCTTGATGGCGATACTGAACAGTGGGCGCGATACTTCGCTCGCGTGCCTTTTTATAGAAGCCATCCCCCATCTCTCCGGGTTTGAAATAAAACTTCCATCCGGCATGAGCGGACAGTTTCATCCTTAAAACATCCTTTGAACCTACTAATGATTGATCTGGTTCCGTAAGATGATGTGCCGCAAAACCGAGCCATCCATTTTTAGAGTAGAACAACCCACCCATGGATAGGTCGGGGAAAAACTTGGATTGTCCGGTGTTCAACCCTTCAGCCGAAGCACCCGGTTTTAATCGACCGGTAGCAGGATCCAACTGATCGCCAAATACAAGGCGGTCAAAATTGATCGATCGATTGTACACACCAATTTGTACGCCCGGACGAAACGATAAATTTTTAAGTAAGGTTAATTCGTACGCATATTGAAAGGCAATGCTGGTGGATTGTAAACCCAACACACCTTCTGTATCGCGATTGATCAAAATACCAACGCCACTATTTTTACTTTCGATGTAAGTGTCGGCAAAAGCCGAAATTGTGTTGAAGTTTGCATCAATGGCCGGCCACTGATTACGGTAATTGACACCGATACGAGCTTGGTTGGTAGATCCTGCAAATGCAGGGTTTAAGTATAACGGTGCCGCATAGAACTGCGAAAACTGCGGGTCTTGAGCAGTTACCGAAGTACCTAATGCCAGAATCAAACCAACAACTATTCCTATGCGCATCGACCTATTCGTTTTTACCATTTTACAATAGAGCAAATTAAATGGATCGCCAACATTTAAAAAAATGAATGTTCACAAATCACAACGCCAACTTAACGTTATTTTCAATCAAATTGTATACTTTAGTGTGGTTTGGGCGTTTTAAATTTGAGCTAATCAATTTGTATGAATAAGTTAGATGGAAGTTGGATCGGTGAGCAACGAAAAAATATGAATCGGATCACGTATTATATAGTCTTCATCGTGCTTGTTTCAGCAAGTACTGCGTTTAGCCAGAATCTGGCTCAACACAATTGGTACTTTGGAAGCACTGCCGATGGCATACGCTTTAATCGGGGTACGAATACCGCACAAGCCATTACCAATCAAGCGATTCCATTTGGCATTGGCGGAAGCGCTGTTGCCACCGACCCTGCTACCGGAAATCTTCTCTTCTATACAGATGGTACCCGTATTTATGATGGGAGTCATTTGCCCATGCCCAACGGCACCGGATTATTAGGTAACTCATCAGCCAATCAACCGGCTGTAATTTGTCCGGTACCCAGCCAGCCCAACAAGTACTTTGTGTTTGTAAACGATGCTAACTTCCCCACTGCCGGAACCATTCGAAGAAGCGTTGTTGATCTTTCACAATTGGGCAATGCCACTACACAGCCAGGGGCAGGTGTCGTGGAAGCAGCAAATAAAAATGCAGCAGTACCTGGACTAACCAACCGCTCAGAAGCGATGATGATCATACCCCATAGTAATGGAACGGATTATTGGTTGATTACTCATCAGAACAATTCATCCAATTATACAGCCACACCCATTACTGCCACAAGTTATACAGCCAATAACTTTTCACCGGCTATTGTCACCAACAACATCGGCAGCCCTTCTGGTATTCCGGTTTTCGTTTCGAACTTTTCGTATAACCACAAACTACGCAAGCTGGCTGTTTCTGTTCAAACACCGGCAGATGATGCGTTGATCGTAGATTTCGATCCAGCAACAGGGGCAGTTGCTTTAGATCGATACATTTATAATTCAGGTATTCTATCGGCTACTACCGAATCCATCTATGATATTCAATGGGATGTAAAAGGAGGACAATACCTCTACATCTCGCGCATTGGTGAAACAGGCATCCCAGCCGATATACTTCAATATGATTACACCAACTCGAGCCCATCGGGCGCACCAACCATTTTAAATTCCATCTACAATCCGTCTACCATCTTCAGAAGTTATGGATTACAATTGGCTCCCGACAGTGCTATCTATCACATCTATCAGCAAGTAAATAGCGGCCCCTTTTTGATTGAAAAACTGACAAAAACAGATACGATTGCTGCGTTTGTTCAAAAGTCTTCACCCTTTGGAACTACCAATTTTGGAGGCAAACAATTTCCTGCATTTTTACCAGCCGCTACCGTTCCAATCAATCTCAGTTTCACCACGGCAGGCACGTGTCAGAACACACCGATCTCTTTCTTCCCCGATGTTACACCCAATGCAGATAGTCTTGTATGGGATTTTGGTGATGCAAGCCCGACTGTTCGCGCCTGGAGCCCGGTACATACTTTTACAACTGCACAAACCACATTTAATGTTACCCTCACCGCTTTTTATCAAGGACAACGACAGGCAGTCACTCAACCAGTAAACATTACGCTGTTTGACTTACAACTTCAACTCGTTCAGGATACGACTGCTTGTCGTGATGAGTTCCCGCCACCGAGAGGCACGGCCACACCAGCCAATCAATTTAGAGTGAAAGTAACGGTACAGCAAGGCTCTGCCACTTCCTTTAACTGGTCGAATGGAGATATCGGTGACACGCTCACACCCGATTCTGCCGGTTATTATTATGTGGTCGCCAGCGATGCCACCGGTTGCTCTACTTACGCAGGAGTAAACGTGAAAGAATACAAACTCAACGACCAGCGAAGTAATGTATGGCACTTTGGAAATAAGGCGGGCATCGATTTTAATGAAAATCCTCCGGTTGCGTTAAGCAATAGTGCGATGAACGCTCCGGCCGGCTGCGCGATTGTGTGCGATCGAAACGGTAAAACTATTTTCTATACCGATGGAGATAAAGTCTACGACAAAACGGATACAGAGATTGATACCGGTATTGGAGGAAACCCGACTTCTACTCAATCTGCCTTGATTGTAGCAGTGCCGGGAGATGAAACTTTATATTATATATTCACGACACAAGAGATCAATGGTACTTCTGTATTTGAAGTGAGGTATTCCATTTTTGATTTAAAACAAAATGCAGGGAAAGGTGCTGTAACAAAGAAGAATGTGCTTCTCTTTAGCCGAAGCACCGAGCGAATTACTTCCAATGGCAATTGGCTGATTGTACACGAATATGGCAACTCTACTTTCCGCGCATACCGCATCACCAACCAGGGTGTAGGTGAAGCAGTTTATTCAGATATCGGATCGATCCATAGTTTCAAATCAAGGGAAAATGGACAAGGGTATATGAAGTTAGGCGTGCGCAACAATCTGGCGGTGCCGATCTCTACTCCCACAGTAAGTAATGTATTGGAATTGTTTCAGTTAGTAGACTCTTCCGGAGTCATCACCAACTACCGGAGAGTAGATATGTACCAGCCCGCGGGTCAAGTGTATGGCGTGGAGTTCTCTCCGGGCGGACGAAAACTGTTCGCAACGATAAAAGGAGCAGCTACGGCAACCGAATCTGAAATTCATGAATACTATTTGGATAGTCTTGATGTCGCGCCCCCTGTATTCTTACAAAAGAACACCCAAACGGCAGAACTGGGTGCATTACAAATTGCTCCGGATGGACAAATTTATCTCGCCTTTAACGATGTTGCCAACAACACCAAGCTAGGAACGATCAATGCCAACGAAAACAGAATTCCAACCAACTCTACTTTCAACTTTAATGGATTTACATTAGCCGGAGGTACCACTAGTCGTTTGGGATTACCGAATTTCATTCAACAAACCGGCAACGGATTTGGAGGTACCGGATTTACTTATACCGGCACGTGTTTGGGAGATACTACCAAGTTTGTTGGAACCCCTACCGATGCCATTGATGTTTTCCAATGGAATTTTGGTGACGGGGCGTCTAGTGCAGAAGCTGCACCCGATCATTTGTACAGCGCAGTCGGAACGTACACGGTATCCATGCGCCTCACCAACCGATGCGGGTTAGATACCACCATCGTTCAACAGGTTCGTATCAATCCACCTGCTCCCAGACCAACGATCCCACTCGCGGCCACACTCTGTAACACTCCAACATTAACATTGGATGCCGGACCGGCAGTATCCTATTTATGGAATGATTTTACAACCGCTCAAACAAATGTGATCAGTGCTCCGGGTGTCGTTTCTGTAACAACAACAGATGTAAATGGATGTAGGGGAAGAGCATCTACCACCGTAGTGGATAATCGACCACAACTGGATTTAGGTCCTGATTTAGCTATTTGCGAAGACAACGCAACTCCAACCCTAAATGCACAAAACACAGGTGCGAATTTTGTGTGGACGTTAAATGGAGTTCCCAATGGAAACATAACAGCTATTCAATCCATTGACACGACCACTCCTACCACCGCAACCTATGCGGTAACAGTAACGGATCCGGTATCCTCGTGCTTCATCACAGATTCAAAAACGTATACCATCAAAGTTTCACCTTCGTTTACGCTCACCAAGACAGACCCTACTTCGTGCCTTGCTGTTAATGGAACAGCGAGTATTAATTTGTTGACATCCGCACCTGCTGGTGGACCCTATTCATTTTTTATCGTTGGCTCCATTCCTACCGGAAGTTTAAGCCAAACTGGATTTGATCGAACAGCGCCAAGTACGATCACGGTGGCCGGCTTTGGGCCGGGTACTGTTTCTGCTATTGTTACGGATCAGATTTCGGGTTGTACTATTTCAAACACAGTGAACTTAGTGGCACCCTCATTCACTGCTGCCGCAACCTTCACAAATTGTGACCCATCTCGTGTTACAGTAACTACAACAGGCGGCTCGGCTCCGTTTGCTTACACATTTACCAATAGCACAACCGGAACTGTGGTTGGGCCTCAACCCAGCAATATCGCTTCACTTGCGCCTGGAAATTATTCAATTCAAGTAAGAGATAATACAGGATGTGTATTTGCATTTAGCCAATTGGTTAATCCGGTTACACCCACAATCGCCTTCAGTACACCTAATTTATGTTTATTGAATCCACCATTAACAGCCACATTAGCTACGGCCACTTTTGTTTGGACACTTCCGAATGGATCAACCACGAATGGGGCAACGGCTCTCATAACTCAAAGTGGTACCTATACGGTTCAGGCAACATTGCCCAGTGGTTGCGTATTGACCGCCTCCAGAACATTCACCTACAACCCACCAGTGACTCCCAATTTTACACAGACCACCGAGTGTTCAACACAAGTTGTTCTTACAGCCACGCCCTCCGGTAATTATACCTATCGTTGGTATCAGGGAGCAGTTGCCACAGGTACTCCCGATCAATTGGGCAGAGTAGTTACGCTGAACGCATCCGAACCACAATATACCTTAGAAGTGTTTGATGCTTCGAATGGTTGTACTAGCACCGTAACGAAAGCAGTGCTGGTAAGTGGAATTGTTGATGCGACTGTAACTGCTACACAAGCATGTCAGGACAATAGACCGTTTACACTTACCGCGGGTACTACCGCAACAGGTGTAACCTATGAATGGACTTTGAATAATTCTGTCATTACAGGAGAAACCAATTCAACTCTAACAGAAACACGCGAAGGAACCTATAGAGTAAAAGTGAGTAAAAATACGTGTGACGCAACCGCCACCATTCAAATCATCAAAGCCCCGATTCCTCAAGGTCTATTACCAAATGTGGTTGTTATTTGCAATGACCCGGATAATGCCGATCCTCTCACATCAAAAGTAGATTTAGATCCGGGGTTCTTCTCAAAATACGATTGGTCAGAAGAAACGCTGGGTTCACTTAGCTATACCAATCGGGTCTATACCGCAGATAAACCGGGTATCTATAAAGTGTTGCTTACTAACTCGTTCGATTGCGACAATACGGATCAAACAGAAGTTTTGAATGAATGTATCCCTAAAATTGTAGGCCCAAATGCTTTCCGTCCAAATAGTAAAGTTGCAGATAATCAATCGTTCCGAGTTTTCAGCTTTTTTATCAGCGACAACTTTGAAATTGCCATTTTCAATCGCTGGGGCGAGTTAGTGTTTCAATCGAAAGATCGGGACTTCCGTTGGAATGGTGGCTACAACAACAATCCGGGCCAACCTGCACCTGGCGGTACTTACTCGTATGTAATTAAATATGAAAGCTCCTATCGTCCGGAGGAAGGAATCAAAGAGCAGCGCGGTGGAATTGTGTTACTGAGGTAGTTGGGACTTAGGACTTGGGAATTAGGGATTGGGATTGGGATTAGGGTTAGGATTAGAAAAAAAACAAATTGATAACACTAAAAATGAAAACAGCTTTCTTTACGATTCTTCTCGCTACTGTTTGTTTCTCTTTTTCTAGCAAACCAGATCAGCTGTTCAATACTTCGCTTACGGTAACCGTGCGCGATGAACTGGGCAACACGGTAGAAGGCGCATCCATTCAATTATTTGAAACCGAGGAGAATTATACGCAAGAGAAAAATGCAATAGCTGAAGGAGCCACCGATGCAAAGGGAGTTTTCCGCTTCAAGAAAATCAAAGCGGTGGCCTATTTCGTGTTGGTGAAAAAAGGCGACAAAGATAATTCCGGTGGAGGTGAAAAAATCGGGAA
>JAJTHV010000351.1 GCA_021300095.1 Flammeovirgaceae bacterium
ATCGTTGATTTCGGGTGAGAACCATGTGGTTGCGAACCTGGCCAACATTGCTGCCGCTCTGCGCCAAGCCATGAATTTCTTTTGGGTTGGGTTTTACATTGTAAAAAATAATGAATTGGTGCTCGGACCTTTTCAGGGACCGATTGCATGTACACGTATCGCTTTCGGCAAAGGTGTTTGTGGGGCTTGTTGGAAAGAAAAGAAAGTCATGCTCGTGCCAAATGTTGATGAGTTTCCAGGGCATATTGCCTGCAGTTCTGATTCCAAATCTGAAATTGTATTACCCGCTTTTAAAAATCAGGAAGTGGCACTCGTGCTGGATGTCGACAGCGATCGTCTAAATGATTTTGATGCTACCGATGAAAAGTATTTGCTTCAAGTGATGAAGCTCGTGGAGCGCTTTATCTGACCTATGGATTTTGAATCGCATTATCAGCAGCGTGCCGCTCAATTTCAATCGGAAGTAATAGCCTGCGATCAATCCATCCGCACGCTTGCCTGGATACGTGTTGGTGCAGCACTCATGATAATTGCAGGAGGTTATCTGGGTTTTAAAGATCCCATCTATTTTGCAACACTGCCCTTATTAATCATCGCTTTCTTTTATCTAGTGCAACTTCAGGTAAAGAAAGAAAGTCATCGAAAAATCTTACTCAGTTTAGTTAAACTCAATCACAACGAAGCCGAAGCCATTCACAATCGTTTTTCCAAGTTTTCCAACGGCATTCGCTTTGCCGATCCTACTCACCCTTACAGTCATGATCTGGACTTATTTGGCGATGGTTCTCTGTTTCAATACATCAATCGTTGTGCATCCCAATTAGGCGAAAGTAAGTTGGCTGCAGATTTGAAACAGCTGCATTATGATACAGCTTCTATTCAATCACGTCAAGAAGCGATTCGCGAATTGGCCACCAAATTGGAATTGCGTCAACAATGCTGGGCTACAGGTCAACAAATTGCCACCAGCACATCTGATCTCCAACCCTTGTATGATTGGCTCATAGAAAAAAATCTTTTCCTAGGATACAGACTGATCGAAATAATCAAATGGGTCTTACCGACTGTTACCTGTTTGTCGCTGGCGATGGCATTTATAAATCCTTCATACCAATCTATTTTTCTGATTCTGTTTTTACTTCAGTTGGGATTGGCGGCTCGTTATTCCAAACCCATATCGCTACTACAAGGAAAACTGGCAGGGTACAAAACAATTTTGGAAAACTATGCACAGTTGTTTGAGCTTCTAAAAAAAGAATCGTTCATCAGCGAAAGGATGAAGCTCCATCATCACCTGGCGCAGGAAGCCGCAACGCAAGTAGACGCATTTTCCAAAAAGGTAAATTCACTGGAGTCGCGAATGAATCTGATCGCGCGCATTTTTGGCAATGGACTTTTTCTTCTTGATTTTCATAACGTGATTCAGCTGGAGCACTGGCGCACGCAACATGCGGCTCAATTGCCTCAATGGATGGACTCATTGGCGGAGTGGGATTCGCTGCTGGCCTTTGCTACGTTGCATTATAATCATCCGCATTACGCTTTCGCGGAGACGAGTGAGTCATTGTCCATCCTTGGTGAGGAAATTGCACATCCTTTGTTGCCGGCTGCTGTGCGCATTGCCAATTCATTTGATTTGGGAGCGCCCGCAGGTGTGATGCTCATTACCGGTGCGAATATGGCCGGAAAGAGCACTTTCTTGCGAGCAGTTGGTGTTAACTATGTGTTGGGATTGAATGGATCGCCTGTGTGTGCGTGCAAGTGGCAAAGTCCGCTGGCTGCGTTACGGACAGGTATGCGCACTTCCGATTCACTGCAAGAAAATCAATCGTATTTCTATGCAGAGTTGTATCGCTTGCAATCAATCATTACTGAGTTAAGAAAAGGAAATAGAATGCTCATTTTACTTGATGAGATTTTGAAAGGCACCAACTCCACCGACAAACAAACCGGCTCGCGCGAGCTTATCAAGCAACTTATTCAGCAACCCGCTTTGGTAATGATTGCCACGCATGATATTGCGCTGGGCGACATGGAACAACAATATCCGAATCAGATTGCCAACGCTTGCTTCGAAGGAAAAATAGAAAACGACCAACTCACATTCGACTACACACTGCATCGTGGTGTTGCTCAAAAGGCGAATGCAACTTTTTTGATGAGGAAGATGGGAATCATTCCGTAAGCATTTTGTAGGTACCGACCGGCCCGGGATTGCAGCGAAAATCCTGTGCGCCTCGCACAGATTGTAGCGGAAAGCCCGCGAGGCCGCAATAAAAAGAGAGTTCTTCTCTGAATAAATAATCCATGATTAAATTTAGAAAGTTGCTATCTTCGATCTACAAACTCCTATCACTATGAAAAAAGTACTTTCCCGCAGAGATTGGTTTAAGTCTACACTTGCACTGACGGCCGGTGTAACACTGGCATCATCGCTCACAGAACATTTGATGGCGGCCCCGATGAGTGAAGCGGAGCGGGCGTATTTTGATTTGGGATTGGGCGCGAATCAAAAGGTTCGCCTGAACTCCAATGAGAATCCCTACGGTCCTTCTGAAAGAGCAAAAAAGGCGGTGATTGAAAGTTTGACACAAGGAAATCGATATGCATTCAATGAGTTGGAAGAATTGAAAAAAATGATTGCTGCCAAAGAAGGCGTGGATGTAAAATATGTGTTGATGGGTGCCGGAAGTGGCGAGCTTCTTTGCCAAACGGGCATTGCATACGGATTGGAAGGAGGCCGCGTGTTGTCGGCTTATCCTACATTTCCGTTGCTCATGAATTATGCGCAGCAGATGAAGGCTAACTGGGACAAAGTTGATTTGAATGATAAACTAGAGCACAACTATGAGGCGCTGGCTTCTGCCATTACGGGCGACACTCGTTTGGTTTTTTCGTGTAACCCGAATAACCCTACGGGCACGGTAGTAAGCGATTCAATTGTGCGAGGCTTTTGCCAGGAGGCATCTAAAAAAACATTGGTGTATGCCGATGAGGCTTATCTGGAATTTTTAGAACCAGCTCAACAAAAATCCATGGTAAACATGGTGGAGAATAATCGCAACATTGTAGTCTCTAAAACCTTCTCAAAAATTTATGGTTTAGCTGGTTTGCGAATTGGATATGTGATAGGACATCCGGATACGCTGCAAAAAATTGCAAAATACGGAGACACGATCTCTCCGAGTCAAACGGCTATTGCTGCTGCCAAAGCAACCTTAGGCGATGAAGATTTTATGAAAATGACGCGGGAGAAAAATGCGATTGCCCGCAACGTGTTGACGAATTATCTCGATCAGAAAAAAATAAGTTATGGCAAATCGCTGACCAACGTAGTGCTGTTTCCCGCGCCCAAAGATGGCAAGAAGATTCTCTCGCAATTAGATGAAAAAGGATTCCTCATTCGCATTTGGGACTACCAAGGCAAAGAATGGTGCCGTGTAAGTATTGGAACTGTGGATGAGATGAAAAATTTTGTGAAAGCTTTTGATGAGGTTATTGCTTAGAGTTCATAACAGCGTAACTAACCACATGATCTAATAGTGAATAGTTGTATACGGTAATTTGGATTTCAATTGAGCCTTTGTTTCATCTGACACTGGATTCCCTTGTAGGTAGAGTGCATCTAAGTTTTGTAATTCATAAAACTCCTTTGGGAAACTTGATATCTGGTTATCCTGAAGAAACAAAATGCGTAGTTTTTTCAGGTTTGAAATAGTAGGTGGAATTGATTTGATCGCATTACCGCTTAAATCCAATTCCATCAATTTGGAAAGCTGTGTAATTGGGCTAGGGAATGAATCAAATAGATTTCTTGCTAACCCAAGAACTCTTAAGGAATTGAGGTTTTCAAACGAGTCGGGAAGACTTCTCAGTCGATTATCAGCCATTATCAATTCATACATTTTCCCAAGTTTGGTAAACTGGTCCGGGATTGAATGAATTTGATTTGCTTCCAAATTTAATTGTGTCAAAGATGTGAGCTGGTCAATTTTTAGCGGGATCTCCTTAATACCTTTATTTGCCAAAGAAAGTTTCTTAACTTGATTCGGATTGTTGAAGGCCTTTTCAAATGAGTCTCCCTCCTCGATCTTATTCGTGGTAACTTGACTATTCACCTCGCTTATTACTCCCTTTTGTGATGGAGCGGTTGGAGCAGCCTTGCTAAGAAGCCTGCGCATGACAATCTTTATTGGTGAAAGAACTTGCAAACGGTCATTAGAAGCAGGTAGTGGGGTATTCTTTACAAAATCTAAACCGAAGATAACCGGAAGAAGCAACGTATCTTTCTGACGCTTCAATCTTCGAATCTGATCTTCATTTACTATATTCAACGCACGTAAAATTTCTTCACCACAGCCTTCACCAATATCTTTTAACAATCGTGTGCTAGCGATTTTATTTTCTGCATTCACGATAATCAAAACGACTACAAGCCCTTCAACCTCTTTTTTCCTTGCCTCTAGGGGGTAGTCAATTGCGTAATTCAAAGACTTATAAAAATCAGTTAAAATTTCGGGATCCAGTTTTGCATTAGGTTGTCGACCGGTAGTACCCAAATAAAATTGAATGGGCAGGGTATACCTCTGCCTTACTGGTTGGCCTCGCTGGTGTCCAGGGTTCCATTGCGGGGCATCTTCAATTAATCGAATCGCTTCTTCATCGCACCCACCACCTACTCCCTTTGTTACTTTTATATTAGTGAGTCTACCATCCGTCTCAACTATAAACTGAACAAGAACTTTACCTTCAATACCGAAAACTCTAACTGATGGGGGATAGCGCAAAGACGCTCCGATATACTTATAAAACTCTGGAAATCCTCCTACCGGTGATGCCGGTTCTTCCACTACCGTATAAATAATCTCTACAACTCCATTGCCAATTGGCAGATCAAAATGCTGAGTGGCGGGAGTATTGTTTTGCATGGCACTTTTCCATTTCTTCAAATGGGTTGATTGAATTATTTGTTCTTCAATTATTTTAATCTCCGGAGCCGTTCTCACAAGTTTAAAATCCCCATTTGCTTCCACTGAAAAAAATAGATGAACCGTGCTGTCGGGAAGTGCCGATAGCACCTCTTTGGACTTTAATGTCTTCCCAATATCATTGTAAAAATTTTTCCAACCACCCGGGTATTCTGCACTCCGCTCGATAATATTGAAATTCGAATCAGCCGAGTATGTTGAGTCATTCTTCTCATCATACTCAACAAATGAATCCAACATGAAATATTTTAATTGAACAACTCCTCTTTGAATTTTTATTTGAAATGGAGAAACTTCCGGAATTAGAATCTTACTGGTTTTATATCCAACATGAGAAATCATTAGTTCACTTGCGCCTGAGGGGACAGTGAGTTGAAAGAACCCTAAGTGATTGCTAAATGTACCGGTAGTAGTTCCTACCACAATCACAGTAGCTTGGCTCACCGGCTTTTGAGTATCTGCATCAATAAGTCGACCGGTAATTGCCTTTTGTGCGGTAACATGGGAAAGGCTAAAAACAAATACAATCAGAGAAAGCGCCCGAATAGTCATATCCTGTTTCAAAGACTTAAAAATAAAACAAAAAAGTCAGGCATAACCTGACTTTTTTTACTCTGTAAACTAATTAAAAATTTTATTCAGCTACAATTACCTCACCTTTGATAGTTAAGTAAGTGGTGCCTTCTTGTGTATTGGCTGTTACTGTGATGGTCTTGTTAAATGGACCGGCCGCAGCAGCATTGAATGTAGCTTTGATAAAACCAGAACCGCCCGGAGGCACGGGAGTCTTCGTCCAATCGGGAGTAGTACAACCACATGAAGGTTGTGCATTAACGATAATCAATGGGGACTTACCGTTGTTCGTAAATTTGAACTCATGTGTTACCGGAACATTCTGCTTAATCTTACCGAAATCATGAGAAGCAGCATCCCATGCAAAAACAGCCACTTCTGTTTTCACTTCGTCCTTAGTGATTGTACCCCGTAATTCATTTTCTTGTGCCATTGCCAGACTGGTAGCGAAGGCAAAAACAGCGATCAATACTAGATTTTTCATTTTTATATCATTTTAAAGGTTAAACTTAATTCGTTCGTTTCAACTCTACAAACATCCGGCCTAAAATTGTATTTCGGTGTTAAAAATAGCCTAAAAGATGTTAATGGCTTGTTAAATTGGGCTTTCTGCTCTCATGCCGCTGTAAATACTGCCTACCTTTGTAAGGTGAGTCGTCTTACCTTACGTATTGTTATTGCCCTGGCCACAGTCAGCATTGTGGGCATTACTGTAACCCAAATTTATTGGGTGCGAAAGGCCTTTGATCTCAAGGAAAACCAGTTTAATACCGAGGTCAATCAGGCGCTCGAAAACGTAGCCACTCAGATTTTTGAAGTCAATAAAATGGCTACCCCGGCCAATGGCTTGGTTAATCAGGAGTCGAGCAATTATTTTACCGTGTTGGTCAATGGTCCTATCGATACAAATTTGCTCGGGTTTCTGTTAAAGAATGAATTCGACAAACGAAACATCACAGCCGACTATCAATACGGCATATATAATTGTGCAGATCAATGCATGACGGGTGGCAGTTACATCTCCCCCACTAAAAATAAAATACCCTCCAGCCTGAGTGAACTGCCCTCCCTAAAAATGGACGGCTATTATTTTGGCGTGCGTTTTCCGCAATTGGAAGCCAATCTGATCAGTCAGATGGGAATTTGGGGATTCTCCTCTGTGGTGATGGTGGTGGTGATTTTCTTTTTCGTGTACACATTGTTCGTTATTCTAAAACAAAGGCGATTGTCTGAGATTCAAAAAGATTTCATCAACAACATGACGCATGAATTTAAAACGCCCCTTTCTACCATTGCGATTTCCACCAGCGTTTTGAAGGATCCATCCATTGTTCAACATCCGGAACGACTGCTGAACTACGCGACCATTATCGAAACAGAAAGCAGCCGCCTGAAACAACAAGTAGAGCGTGTGCTGCAAATGGCAAGGCTCGAAAAGAGTGATGTCGGATTGAAAAAAGAAAATGCTAATCTCCACCAACTCATTCAGGAAGCAGTCACCAATATTTCCATGTCGTTGAATAGCCGCCAAGGATCGGTTGATTTAAAACTGGACGCCACCGATCCGATGACTCTGGTAGACAAGTTGCATTTCACGAATGTAATTTATAATTTATTGGACAATGCCATTAAATACACACAAACTACACCGGCCATCATCATCGCTACACAAAATCAAAACGACCAGATTGTAATTTCAGTGAGCGATAGCGGTGTGGGTATCAGTCCCGAAAATCAGCGCAAAATTTTCCAACGTTTTTATCGCGTGCCTACCGGCAATCTGCATGATGTAAAAGGTTTTGGTTTAGGTCTTAACTATGTCAAGTTAATTGTTGAAGCCCACAAGGGAAAGATCACTGTTGAGAGTAGTCTGGGCCAGGGAAGCACGTTTACTATTGTGTTGCCCAAAGAATCCATCTAATAAAATTTATTTCTAGGCATGAGTTCAAAAATCTTACTTGTAGAAGATGACCCGAATCTGGGGTTTGTGATTAAAGACAATTTAATTCACAAAGGATATCAAACTACACTCTGCACGAATGGCGAAGAAGGGTTACAGATGTTTCTGGATCGCTCGTTCGACATTTGTATTTTAGATGTGATGATGCCGAAGAAAGATGGGTTCAGCTTAGCGCAATCCATTCGTGAAAAGAATACCGAAGTACCGATCTTGTTCATCACGGCCAAATCGATGTTGGAAGATAAGATCAATGGCTTTCATGCCGGAGGTGACGATTACATCGTAAAGCCCTTTAGCATGGAAGAATTGTATTTACGAATTGAAGTGTTCCTACGCAGAACGAAGTCGACCACCACTGAGTCTTGCTTTGAGTTAGGACAATTTACGTTTGATTGGCATACACTCACCTTAAAACATTCATCCGGCAGCAAAACACTCACGCAAAAAGAAGCAGAAGTTTTAAAGTTACTGTGCGCCAACAAAGAGCGTGTGATGAAGCGTGAAGAAATCTTAACCACCGTGTGGGGCGATGACGATTACTTCATGGGCCGTAGCCTCGATGTGTTTATTTCAAAACTTCGAAAATATCTCAAAGAAGATCCGAAAGTAGAAATCGTCAACTACCATGGAGTGGGCTTTCGATTGGAGGTGGGGGTGTAATCCTATAAAGCGATTATCTCAAGATTATCAATCTTCAAAAAATCTGATTTGTTGATAGTAGCTATTCGATTTACTCCACTTGATAATGCGATAGCAGCTATTTCAAAATCATGAATCTTTAATCCTTTTTGGTAGATGCTTGGATACGAATTGAGATAAAAGTTGGGTGCTCGTTTCTGTCGGAAACAAAATAGTACAGATTGAGCTAAAGTCAATCAAATCCTGCAATGCCTCGGCAGGATGAAGCAATGGATTCTCTCCTTTTGTGACCACTGCATAATACTCTGTCAAGTTTTTTGAGGTGGTAAATAACTGATTGTCTGATTTGAGTAATGTGGTAGAAACTTGGTGAAAGACCGAAGATGCATCTTTCGCATAAACAAGAATGTTTGTGTCAATCAACAACCTATTCATAAGCCGAGCTACGAATATCCAATTGATCAAACTTACCCTTAAAATTTCGCTCAGTCCATTGTTTAGGCACTAGGCTCTGCTCGGCTGATAAACTTCTCAATAACTTATAAACTTCATCCAACAAGTTGTCCGGTAGCTTATCAACTTCTTTCTTAATTTCTTCTTTCGTTATCATATTGCAAAAAAGGTGATTTCAAAAGTCAATTTAACAGTTTTTTGTCAATTACTCCCGCTTCCAAACTTCCAACTGCTGAATCAATGGCTTCGTTTCCGGAGTAAGTGTAAAGAATACCTCTAGCGCTCCTTTATCACCTTGAATGGTAAAGGTGCCGCGCAATAAATTCTCAGGTCGCATGGGTGTTACATCCGTTACGGTTCCAATTTCTTCCAATAGCATTAACACTTCTTTCTTCCAGCGATCTTTCGATTTATCCGGAAAGAAATTTTCGGCAAATAAGCTATCGCAATCGGCTGTCCACTGCGGCAATACTTTCATCAACTGCTCTTGTTTTGTTTTTAAAGCTGCGGACACCGGGAAAACTCTTTCTTGTAATCCGGCCAACGCAATCAATGTATCTGCCACATGTGATACAGGTGCACCCATATTGGCATACGTCAAATTGCTGAACGCTACAACACCAAAGCCGAGTTCGGGAAATAATTGATGTACGCTGCCAAAGCCGGGCAACCCTCCGCTATGCGACACGGTAATAACAGCATTGCAATCTTGTCGCCAGCCGAGACCATAGCCATAGCTTCCTGTTGCAGGGCACAACTCTCCACTGTGTGTTCTTCGCTGGGGTGCCAGCCCTCTGAATTTCCAAGGTTGCTGCATCTCACGCGCGGTGCTTCTCTTCACCGGTCCTTTCTCTGCTTCATTGCGTGCAGGTGTTGCCGCTAATAAAAAGTTCATGTACTTCGCAAAATCATCTATGGTACAAATCAAACCGCCCATCGATGCATACGATCCGTCTTTCAAAAGTGCCTCCGGTTTCCATTGCTCATCTTCCCAGCGATAACCTACAGCTACTTCATCACTTGGCATTTCTGTAAACTCAAAGCCGCTGTTGTTCATCTCCAATGGAGCTAGAATATTTTCGCGGATGTATTGTTGATATGTCATGCCTGAAATATTCGAGATGATTTTCCCCAGCAAAGCATATCCCAAATTACTGTATTCAAATTGTGCCCCCGGATTATTTGAAAATGAAATTCCGTCTCGCACCAGATTCAATAGATCCTCATCGCTATCAGCCAGCTGGCGATCGCCCCACGGGTTATCCTCGGGAAAACCTGCCGACATCGTCAGCAAATTGAAGATGGTAATTTGTCTGCCGTCATTCGTAGGGTAACTGAGTTCCTTCATTTCAGGAATGTAGCGCGCTGCGGCATGCGTCAATTGAAGCTTACCTTCATCGCGCAATTTCAAAATGGCCATGGCCGTAAAACTTTTCGTCATGGATGCAATGCGAAAACGAGATTGTGCTGTAGCCCTTATTTTCTTCTCTACATTCGAGTAGCCTACACTATTCGAGTAAATCAGTTTGCCATCCATTACAATGCCATAGGCGATGGCCGGATTGTGATTGGCTCTGGCCGATCTTGCAAAAATACTATCGACCACACTGGTGTACTTCAACACCTTGCTCACGCGGGCACTGTCCTCAAAATAAGGCGTGCGATAGTCGCTGCTCACTTTTTCAATAACCGCCTCTTCTACCTGCTTTTTTTGCTGGCATGCAACTACCATCAACATGAGTAAACCCAAAAAGAGAAATGATGTATTCTTCATAAATAATTTTATTTCGTTGAGAGGATCCATTTTTCGATTACCAACGGGAAGTGATGATGCTCCAATGCTTGAACGTTGCGCGCAATCTGTTCCGGTGTGTCCGTTGCTTCTACCTTACACTTAGCCTGAAACAAGACACGCCCATCATCATAGTGTTCGTTGACCTCGTGAATGGTAATGCCAGTCTCCGTTTCACCAGATTGTTTAACAGCTTCATGCACTTTCATGCCGTACATTCCTTTACCTCCAAACTTTGGAAGAAGAGAAGGATGTATGTTGATGATTCGAGATGGATATTCCTGAATAAGAGAAGTTGGTATCTGTAATAAAAATCCGGCTAAGACGATGTGGGTAATTTCATACTCCCTAAGCAGTTGTAAAATTGGTTCGCTTTCGCGGAATTGCTCACGTGTAAAAAACTTTGTCTGCACATCCAGCTTTTGAGCACGTTCAATGACTCCGGCTGTTGCATTGTTGGTGAGTACCAATGCTACTTCAATCTGTGGATGATTCTTAAAATGACGGATAATCACTTCGGCATTTGAGCCACTACCGGAAGCAAACAAAGCAAGGCGTGAGGTCAACTTCATTCTTTAAACTTAAACAAAAACCATACTGATCACTCCCAACAACATGATTACTTTACACAATTGGCTGAGGTGATGATATTCCTTTACCGTATCCGCCCGAATTAGTCGTAGGGTAAGCCAGGCCATAGGTACTAACAAAAACACAATGAAGAACATTAACGGCACCAATGTATAGCTGAAGTTGAAGAAAGTAACAGCTACCGAAAACACAAACAGAATGCCATACAGCAACATTTTGGTTTTACGAATGCCCCATACAATCGGAAGTGTTCTGCATCCAAACGTAGTATCCCCTTTCATATCTTCCATGTCTTTCACAATCTCACGTATCAGTGTCATAAAAAATGCGAACAACGAATAGATGATCACGAATGTATTTGGCTCCCGATACAACCAGTTGATGAGCCAAATGGATAATCCCGTAAGGATAGCCACCATCAAGTTGCCAATAAAGGGTTGACGCTTGAGTTGGTTGGAGTAGAGCCACAACAAAAAAACACAAACAAAATTAATGGCTGCAATTTTCCAGCTCAGCCAAAGGCCCAATAGAATACCGATGATGGATATGAACGTATGAAAAAAAATGGCGTAACGTCTGGTAATCGACTTGCCGATGACGACACGATCAGGCTTGTTGATCAAATCTATTTTAATATCGTAATAATCGTTGATGATATAACCGGCTGCAGCTATCAACACGGTAGAAAGTGAGAGTACGAACAGTGATAAATCGGTGAATACAGCAGTGTGGCGATGTAGTAAAAATGCGGCTGCCAAATACTGCGCCACAGCAATGATCACCAGATTCCAAAACCGGGTGAGTCGAAATAAGTCGGCAATCGATATGAAGCGCATGCCACAAAAGTAAGTATTATATCACTGCTGTGGCATGCTTTTCATTGCTTATCGTTAAAAGCGCAAGGTGAGCATCAGCATGTAGTTTCTTCCTGCCTGCGGGTAATAGTAATTCTGGCGGGTCTCCGCTCCTCCGCCCAAAAAACCATATGTGTAGCCATTCGATGAATATTCCACATCAAAAATATTATTGGCCAGCAAGCTGATGGAAAACTCTTTCATGAAAGCTGGCTTCCAACTATAATTCAATCGAATATCATTGGTCAGATAAGCATCGATCTTTCGTCTGCTATTCGAAGTATTATCTAAGTATTGCTGACCAACATACTTCGTTAACAACCCAATTTCCACATTTCGAATGGGATGAAACAGAAGCACAGACCCACCTACCACGTTGGGCGAAAAGGCGATATCTGAATTGGTATAACTGCGAACCACTTCGTTGTATTGGTCAAAGTTCACGCCATAATCATACAACACTTCGCTAAAGCTTTTAATCTTATTTTGACTAAGTGTGATATTCCCCATCCACGAAATCAAATGATTGAAACGAACGGTGGCGTCCACCTCAATTCCC
>JAJTHV010000249.1 GCA_021300095.1 Flammeovirgaceae bacterium
CATGGAAGCCATTCCAGCATTGGCCGAACTGATTGCCTGCCAACCATCTAAACTTCCGGTCGCCATACCAATGATCGCTGTCAACAAAATACCGCTTAGCAAAACCCAGATCACGTTGAGTCCGGTAAGTGCAGCAACCAACACAAAGACATAAGGCACAATTTTAATGAAGGAATATGGATGTTCACCTGCAATCACTACCGAATCCGTAACCGCGCCCGAAAAAGCATAAATCAAAAATGTGATGATGGAAGGCGGCAGCGCTATCCAAAAGTTCACCTTAAACTTATCGCGCATCTCTACATTTTGTGTGCGCGTAGCCGCAATGGTGGTATCTGAAATCATCGATAAGTTATCGCCAAACATAGCGCCACCTACCACGGCTCCTAAAGCAATTGCCAATACTCCAGGCATCGACTCATTAAAACCCACTGCGATGGGTGAAAGCGCAACTACCGTGCCCACCGAAGTACCAAGTGAAATAGAAATAAAGCAGGCAATCAAAAACAATCCTGCTATAATCAGGCTGGGCGATAAATACGTGAGCGCAAAGTTGACCGTAGACTCCACTGCGCCCATACTTTTGCTGATGGCCGCGAAGGCTCCCGCCAACAAAAATATAAAACACATGAGCATGATATTGGCATCGCCCATGTGATGACTAAACTCATCTACTTTCTTGGCAAAAGGTATCGCTGGGTATTGTACAAAGGCCACCACTGCCGCCAGCAAAAATGCTACCAGCACGGGCATCTTATAAAAATCTTGAAGGGCAATAGAGGTAAAAAGATAGACAACCAAAAAAACAAATAGCGGCAATAAAGCGCCTAGGCGCCCCTTGTTATTTTCCATGCAGTGTCAGATCAATTGGAAGAATCGTAAACAAATTTTAGGTAAAGCTTTTTTGTGGGCAGTGTGATATTCACTACGAGCAACACCGCCAGCGATAGTAAAAATAGTTGAATACTTCCAATCCAAAAGCTGAAATAGAATATTATTAATAGTATCCGAATGTATTCGAGGTAATAAATCCACCTGCGCTGCTCCAAAAGTGCTCCGCAGTTTACGATAGTGACTAAAATGATCAGGCTATTGACTGTTTTGTCAACTGTATTGAGTGAAAAGAAGAATCCGGATACGAAAAACAAAAGCAACACCGCTGCTACTAATTGAATGATCAGGTACACTTTGAAACGGACGGTCGGTTTTAGCTCCTGTTTGTGCGGCAAGTAAATTCGCTCCAAAGCCGGGCGAATTTGTTGGTTGAGATATTCAGGTTTTCCAAAAAGCAATTTTGCTTTATTGAGCCAGCCATCTGTTCTGCGTATGGCATAATTCAATTCCAGAAAATAATGAAAATGTTGCCACATAAAGCTGTAGCTCTTGAGCGGGTGTGTCAGTCCATACACCGGCTTGGTCTCTTCTTCCTCCTTTTGGAAAGTGCCAAATACCTTATCCCAAAACACAAAAAGATCGCCATAATTTTTGTTAATATATTTTTCGTTGGATGCATGATGAACCCCATGCAGCGAAGGAGTTATGAAAATGTATTCGAGCCAACCTAAATTTTTGATCAATTGGGTATGGGTAAAGAACGAATACGCACCATGAATCACCAGCGTGGCGAAAACCATGGTAGGATGAAATCCGGCTAACGGTAACAAGCACCAAAACACATTTCGGATAATGGCCTGAAAGGTGGTGATGCGCGCTGAAACAGTGTAATTAAACTCTTCGCTTTGATGATGAACGATATGAGCCGCCCAAAACAAATTAATTTCATGGCCCAGCCGATGGTACCAATACCAAACCAGATCGGTGGTCAATAACAAAATAACCCACACCCACCACGTGTTGGGAATTTGCCAGAGTGCAAAATGTTCATAGACATAGACAAACGCTCCGTAAAACGAAGTAGTGATAAACAAATTGAGCAACCGTTCCGCAATACCGATGGTGAGGTTGGCAACGGAGCTATCAAACTTAAAGAAGTGTTGATTCTTCTGACGAATAGCCGCTAAATATTCCAAGCCGAGGAAAATGAAAAAAGCCGGGATGGCCACAGCTACGTAGTTAAAGGTCATCGTATCGCTACTTTTTAATAAGAAATTGATAAAGTGCTTGAGTGAATTGTCCTGTTTGCTCGATCATGGGAATATGCCCACACTTGTCAATGAATTTCACTTCGGCATTTTTCAACAGATCATGAAAGTGAAGCGCCACTTCAGGAGGTGTAATTTTATCCTGTAATCCCCAGATTAATAAAACTGGCAATTCTAATTTCCCTAAAAATGATGCCACCTTACTATGTAAAGATGATTTTACGAGAGAAGTGAGAACCATTCGCTTAGGTAAGCTTTGCACCGTTTCATAAATAGAGCGGGTTAGTTGCTCTACTTCGGGCACTTCCTGATAAAATGCCGTGCGCACTTTTTCGTTGATAAAATGAAAATTGGTAGGAAGAGACGTTCCCGAATCACCTGCCGGGTTTTGATCAATCAAACCGCTGCTACCGACCAAAACAATTTTATCTACTGCGTCCGGATGCTGATGAGCATAAAAAAGTGCTACTTGTCCTCCTACGGCATGCCCCACCAACGTAACATACGAAAGCTGGTGCCACTCGATAAAGTCATGGAGCACGCGTACCAAAAACGATAAATTCGTTTGAGCGATGGGCAGATCGAATAGTGGAAATCGCGGTATAATTACGCGGTGCGTTTTCTTCAGTTCTTCCACCACCGGCATCCATAAATTGATATTGCCAAATAAACCATGTAGTAAAATTATCACAGAACCTTTGCCCTCATCGATGTATGGTTGATGAAATACCAACCCCTCTCTCTTACTTGTTCCCATACCTTCTATTTTCCAGTTTACTTTTCTACGACCCTGATTGCAGAATAGCAATCAATTTTAAATCCAATTCGAATTCATCGTAAATGACTTTGTCTCCCAGATTTTCAAAAAATGACCTTGATCTGAATCGGATATCAAACTTGGAGCGGTCAACAATAATTTTTGCAGTGGCTGCTATCTGTTTTCCGTCATTAGTAATCGTTGCCGGAAACTCAATATCATTTGTAATCCCCTTCATGGTTAATTTACCTTTCACGATATACTCGTTTGCCGATTTTGAAATGACACTTCCAATAACGAAAGTAGCTTTCGGAAATTTTTCAGTCGCGAAGAAGTCATCACTCTTCAAATGGCTAACCAATTTGGCGTTGCCATCCTTATCCGTAATATCGGCTACGGTAATTGAGTTTACGTCAATTTCAAATGAGCCCTGTTTGATCGTTTTGCCTTCAGTCACAATTTCTCCTGATGAAAGGGCAATAGATCCGTTATGCTGTCCTGTTACTTTTTTACCAACCCAGTTAAGAGTACTCGCATTGGTATCTACCTTATATTTAAATGCAGCCGGTGGTATGATAAAAGCGAGCAAAGCAAAAATGGCAGCAAAAACCAAGGGGACATAATTGAGATTGATTTTTGAATTCATGGCATTTATGATTAGTGTAAATTAAAAATTGATTGAAACTGTCAACTCGGTAGATGTCCGAGAAAAAACAGCTCAGCAGCCTTTACAACTTAGCTGAGGCGCTAATGCCGGAAGCTGGCAGAAATACCCCTTTTCGGAGTGTAAATGATGATACAAGTCTTTCGTTTTCATTTTGTCAATAGTTTATAGTTCCCATTTACTCTTCGGGTAGGTTTTGGCACTTGTTTAAAATTTACTCTTAAAAGTTGCCAGAGGTTCACCGAGCCTATCTCTCCCCTCTTCTTTATAAATCTGACGCAAATAAAAACAATTATTTATTACCCTACTAATTTAATAGACTATATTTGCAAACAATTTTATTAAGACTCGATTATTATTACAATTCAATCTGACTACAAGATGATTAGTGATTACAAAAAGTTTCAGTTAGGCGAAACCATTACATCCGAACAAAAGGAATTCTTCAACCAATTTGGATTCATTCATTTTGAAAACTTCATTCCTGCGCATGTGGTAGAAACCATTATCCAAGCTTCTATCGAGGTACAACAAAAGTGGATCAGCCAAGGAATTACCAAAATTAATGGTGTGCCAATTAAATACGGAGTAGACTTGGACGGTTCCCCAATCGTGCAACGCTTTGCATTCATCAATCAGCATCATCCGGTTTTGGCGGAATTTTTATTAGACCCCCGCTTTTCTACATTGTTAGAGCTGATCGGTCCGGAAGCACGCTTGGGCGATTCTGAAAAAGACGGTATGGTCTTTAATCATTATGTGAATGGGCCCGGTAGCCAATTCACGCAAATGGGCTGGCATGTCGATGGCTTACGCGATATTTTCTACGGACAAAAGTTAAACCCCATGTTAAATGTAGGAATCCACCTCAGTAATTTAAAGATTGAAAATGGCGGACTGCGTTTAATCCCCGGAACGCATACACAAAATTTACGCAGTCTCTTGTTCCGCAAAGCACACTTCTTCGATAACAGACCCGATGCACAAGAGGTAGCCGTGATACCCAAAGCAGGAGACCTAACGATTCACGATGGTCGGTTGTGGCATCGGGTAGCTAAATCAACGGTGGCAGGGGAAGCCAGCAGAAGGCGCGTGATTTACATTCCGATTGTAACCGGAAAATACGAACCGAAAAATGAAAACAGTCCGACTTTATTCTATCAACGATTTGCCGGTTTGTTGAAATAAAATCTTAGTCTCGTGGCCGAGGGGATAGGTAGAGCTCTGCAAAAGCTCTTACAGCGGTTCGAATCCGCTCGAGACGTCTTTAAACACAGCGATACATTAGAACCCCTTTACGAGTTGTTTGCGTGATCTAATGATGAAGAACAAATCGCCTTTAATACATTTACTCAGTATATTGAGTATATTTACTCAGTACATTGAGTAAATTGTAAATCATGTTTGAAAGACCTCATTTACAGCAACTTAAATCAAGGTTAAAAGAGCCAAGGTTGTTTATTCAGGTGCTCATGGGCCCCCGGCAAGTGGGAAAGAGCACACTCGTTGGACAGGTACTGGCAAAAATGAATACACCTCATCTTTTCATCTCGGCCGATGCTGTAGGAAATACCGGGAATGTTTGGCTGGAACAACAATGGCAAGCAGCCCGATTTGAATTGAAAAAATCGGAGGCCCCTGAGTTTATATTGGCAATCGATGAAATCCAAAAAATTACAAACTGGAGTGAAACTGTAAAAAAGCTCTGGGATGAAGACACCCGCAAAGGGCAAGCAATTAAAGTTGTTTTATTGGGATCATCGCGGTTGCTTTTGCAGCAAGGATTAACAGAATCCTTAGGCGGTAGATTTGAAACTATCTACTTGGGACATTGGTCTTTCACTGAAATGAACCACGCATTTGGTGTTACAACGGAGCAGTATGTTTGGTTCGGTGGATATCCGGGTGCTGCTAATCTGATGCAAGACGAAGAACGATGGAAAAAGTATGTGCATGATGCGCTGATCGAAACGAGTATATCGAAAGATATTCTTATGCTTACGCGAGTAGACAAACCGGCATTGCTTCGTAAATTGTTTGAGCTAGGATGTTTGTATTGCGGGCAAATACTATCGTTTACCAAAATGGTAGGTCAGCTACAAGACTCCGGCAACACAACTACATTGGCCCATTATTTAAACCTTCTGAACACTGCAGGTCTTCTTGCCGGAATTGAAAAGTATACAGGAGAAGAACTTCGCAAGCGATCTTCCAGTCCGAAATTTCAAGTTCATAACACCGCTCTTATCACAGCACAACATTCAGAAAGTTTCAAGACCATCATTCAAAAACCGGAAGTGTGGGGCAGATGGGTAGAAGCCGCTATCGGCAGCCACTTGATCAATCATCAATTGAGTGAAGGATACACCGTAAACTATTGGAGGCACCGCGATGATGAAATCGATTTTGTCTTGCAGAAAAAAGATAAACTAATCGGATTGGAAGTAAAAAGTGGAGCAATTCAAAAAAATTCAGGAATGGAGGCGTTTAAAAGAGAACACCATCCAGATAAACTATTTTTGATTGGTAATAGCGGAATACCCTGGCAAGATTTTTTGAAAATCAATCCTGCCGAATTATTGGATTAACTTCTGGTTTCCGATCTGAATTTTATTACTCCTTCGCATTCGAAACCCTTAACAAGCCAGCAAACAATGCTCCGATCAAAAGTTGCACTGCTAAAATAATCACTGGCAAATCATAATTTCCCTTCCACGCTACCAAGTATCCTATTCCCAACGATGCGGCAGTGCCACCTAACAATCCAGCTGTATTCATTGCACCGGTGATAGCTCCACTCGACTTCCCGCCAATATCGGTAGCTACTGCCCACGCAACCGGTGCCGTTACATCCATGAAAGCTAAACCTAAGGCAAGAAACACAATGGCCACAGAGTTGTCTTTCGTGAAGAGGGCGATCAACATAACCAAGCCGGATAAACTCAACCCAACTACCGGAACAATTTTTCGTCCCCAGTTGATACCAATCTTTGTCACCAACCAATCGCTGACAAAGCCGCCCAACCAGCAACCGAAGGCTGCCAGCAAAAATGGTAGTGAGGCAGAATAAGCTAATTCACTTTCACTAATGCCTCTGCCATTCTGCAAATACTTAGGCAACCAGGAAATGAAGAAAAATACACCGCACGCGTAGCAGTAATACATGATCAACAAAAACCAAAAATTACGATCGGTCAGATAAACTTTCCATGAAAGTGTTTCAGATTTCTTTGTTTCCTCTACAACAGGTGAAGTTGTTGGATACAAGAGCCACCAGGCTAATACCCACACCAAGCCAATTGCGCCTAAAAAATAAAAAGTCATCCGCCACCCAAATTCCATTTGCAACGGCACTACAATGAATGGCGCAATGGCACCACC
>JAJTHV010000123.1 GCA_021300095.1 Flammeovirgaceae bacterium
ATAACATTCTTCGTAAGCGCATTTTTTCTTTCCCCTCTACGCTTTTCATTTTAAGTAAATATTGATCTTTCCATTCCTGATTGCTTTGCCTTCTAATGGATCTACCTTTTTCTGAAGTGGTGCAACTTGATTTAATGTTACAGCCTGTGCAGTTGACTCCTTGATATATTTTAGCTTCTGTATTTCTACGTTTGTCTCTTTTAATCCCATGCATCGGATGAAGTTCTTGCCCTTGTGAACAGGTGTAAATGTCTTGCTCTGTATTGTAGCTAAATTCAATACCTGCTTCTATCTCACGGAGTTGTTGATGGTTATGACTAATAGGAACAAAGCATTCAATACTCTTCTCTTTCTCTAAGTATTCGATTTGGTTAATCACATAGTAGCCGGCATCAGCAATAACTTTTTCTGGAGTAATACATAAGTCTCTCTCAACTTGCTCTACCATTGGTGTTAGTTGATTTCTATCATTGGCATGATTTGTCATTGTTGAACACACAATCATATGATTCTCCGCATCGACTACAGCTTGAAGATTGTAACTGAGGTGCCTTCCATGGCGGCTTTGCATAATTCGAGCATCTGGATCGGTAGGACTCAACTTCTTTGCCTCCGTATTTTCGAGTACTTCCTTTTGTTTTCTTAGTTGCTGTATTTCTTGCTGTATTGTCTCTAACTGCTGAGCCATAAGTTTCTTCTGCTCCTCCATTTCTAATAGCTCATTTTCGGCTTGATCAGACTGTTCTAAACCAGCCATATATTTACTAAGCTCTGCTTCTAAATCAACTAGTCTATTATCAACTGTACTAAGATCAATATACATACCCGCATTGGCTCTAATCTTTGAGCCATCGATGCTGATGATTTTGCCTTTTATGTATCCCGAGTCTTTAAGAAGTTGATTGAACTTTAGCAACACTAACTCAATTGCTGTACCATTTTGCCTTCTAAAGTTGGCTATGGTTTTATGGTCTGGAGCTAATCTTGTCATTAGCCACATCAATTCAATATTTCGATGACATTCTCGCTCCAATTTCCGGCTACTACTAAGGCTATTTAAATATCCGTACAAGTACAGCTTTAATAAAAGAGATGGATGATAGGCTTTCCTTCCGATATCTAATCGACCTTTCTCTTCAAACAACGAAAGATTTTCTTTTGTAAAACAATCTGCCATTAAATCGATCAAACGACAGTAGTGTTGGGCAGGAACCATATCGTCCAAGCGTGTGAAGAATTCACTTTGAAGTCTGTCGTTTCCTAAAATGTAGTGCATATCTATTGTTTTGCCCTATAAAGATAAAAACATTAGATGTATTTTTACACAGCCTCATAGATGTGCGCTGGCTCTGCTCCGCAGCCGTTGAGTTCGACAATTTTTACGTGGCCATCTTCTAAATCTTTCAATGTGGCGCATCGCAAATCATAACGACCAAAATAAAAGCCATTGATTTGCTGGCTGATGCGATCGAATGACTGATTGAGTTGCTCGGTGATGAGGTGATTGGCATTTAAAAATGTGGTGCCGAGGCAATGGTTGCCAATGGAGACTAACTCCATGCGTTGGCCTGCGGGCAAAATAGTTTGCAGCCGCGATTGATAGGTGACTTGTAGCAAATTCCATTGCAGCCGTGCGCGGTCTTTTTCTAAAATGAGTTGTTGCAATGTTTTGATACCATCGCCTGTGACGGAAAGAAATTCTTTCATGGTGATGGAGTTGACAAAGCCGCGCGGTTGGCTGGGGAAGCGGAGGTAGTACACGCCAAACTCCAGCGGCAAATCGACCAGTTCTTGGGCGATGAAGTTGATTTTGATTTCGGAAAGATATTGATCGATGTCGGCTTCGGTTTTTATTTTGCGCACCATCCATCCGCGCTCGCCCATGTCGGGTTTGAAGATAACGGGCAAATGCAATCCGGCTTGTTGGAGTTGCGCAAGCACTTGTTGTCGCGTGGCTGGAACTTGAATTAAAATGGCGATGGGCTTTACTTCGTTGGGAACTAATTGCAAAACCTCATACTTTGATTCGCCCATCATACCACCTGTGAGGATGCCGGGGTTGGAGGCGGAGAAGTAAAAGAGGGAACGCTCGCGTAGGGCGTACCAAAACCACAGAAAGAAAATCGGGAATTGAATAATGCCGAAGGGCCAATATTCCCAGTGAAAAAGTTTGATGAAGAAATTTCGAACGTTCAACGGGCTTATGATCTGCTGGTAGCCATGGATTGCTTTTGGTGGTAGCGCAAGGTAGAAACGGCTATACCAAAATCGGGTGGCAAAGAAATATAGGGAGCTACTTCGTGTATGCCGATTTTCATGATGGCCATGTGGTGCACGGCATGCTCGATGTTGTAAGTCAGCTCGCGGAAGTAGTTGGTTTCCACGATCAACGATTCCTCGCTGGTGGGATGGTATCCTACTTCGAGTTTTAAAGGTTGATCTTGCTGTTTTTGATTGATGAACTCGATGATGCGTTGAATGGTGCCTAAGGCAATGGCTTTATCCGTTTCAATGAGTTTGTCGTGATTCCGTTTGTCGTAGTTGACAAGGCCTTTGTTGTATCCTTCTTCCAGACAAATAAAAAATTCCAGTGTGTGGCGCAGATGTTGGCCAATGGTGGAATTGCCGAGGGCAACTGAGGGCTTCAGCAAGTCGTTATCTCGCAGTTGTTCTACCAAATGAGAGAGTTGCTTGAGAATAGCAGAGGCTGCCGATGAAAGTTGCATAATTAAAAAGTACAGTAAAGGTAATTGTTTAAAGGATGGGATTTTTGCCGTCTGTCAACAAATTTCAAGGAAGTAGTTTCTTCCAGTTTTGGTCGCCTTTGGTTTTAAGCGTTTTCTCGTTTTTGTTCCAGTCTTTGAGCGTGTTGGTGCCCCAGAAATTGTAGAAGAGGTATAATTTGCCATCCAGGATTTTAAATGTTTCAGGATCGATTTTTACTTTCTCTCCTGTTTCGCCCATCGCATAAGCACACCATCCTCCGTAGGCGGGCTCGTATTTTTCCGGAGATGCTTTGAATTTATTTAAGTTGGCTTGGCTGCTGAACCAATAGGTGACGCCACGGAGTGCAAATGAAAATTGGCTTTTGCCTTCGGCTGGCTTATTGTCAAAATAGCTGACAGGATCATAGCCTTCGATGGCTACATTTTTTTTGATATTGAAGTTCTTTTTCCGGGCATCGTCTGTTTGCGCGAAGGCGATGATGGAAAGAAAAAGAAAGGCGAGGGATAAGAGATTCGCTTTCATCGATTAATTCATTAGTGATGTTGTTTCACGTATTTAACAAAGGTGGGTTTTTGGTATTGCTTTCATTGTCGTGCAGACGGCAAAATGAAGTAATAGTCGATTAGTAAACGAAATTTGAGTATTTTTAATTAATAATTTGCCCTTATGTCTAATGCGGAAGTAAAAAGAAAATTGATTTCAAAAATCAAAGATTCAAAAGACGAAGCTCTTTTGAAGGATCTGTATTCTTTACTTAAAAATGAGTCAAGGTCGGAGATATTACTACTCAGTGAAGAGCAAGCTAAAGCCATTCGCGAAGCGGAACAAGAAATTGAAAACGGACATTACTTAACGGATACAGCTGTTCGTAAGAAAACAGCCCAATGGCTCGTTAATTTGGTCCATTACAGCATCTACTGAAAAAGACCAAATCTTAACTTATTGGCTTTACCGAAATCGATCCAAATCCTACCCCAAAAAACTCGATCGTCTATTTCACCAATGTGCTAAGATGCTATCTAGGCATCCCCTTTTAGGCAGGCGAACATCGTATACTGGCGTTCATGTAAAATTAATACGGGACTACTTTCTATTCTATAAGTTTGATGATAAGTTCCTTTACGTGCTTCGGATTTGGGATGCCAGAAGAAAACCGGAAGAATCACCCTTCCGTTTGTAACTCTGCCTATCAAATCTTTAATATTGCAGTCCGTTTAAAATAAGTATTTCAACAATTATGGCATTTACTTCCTCTACTGAGCTCCATCAAGCGCATCAAGAAAAAATCAAACAGGTATTTGGAGAAGTCTCTAAAGTAGTGGTAGGCCAAAATTATATGGTCAACCGCCTGCTGGTGGGTTTGTTTACCAATGGTCACGTATTGCTGGAAGGAGTACCCGGATTGGCCAAAACCCTCACTATTTCAACGCTTGCCAAGGTATTGCACCTGGATTTTCAACGAATTCAGTTTACCCCAGACCTTTTACCGGCCGATTTGATCGGAACGATGATCTATAATCAAAAAGACGGCAAATTTGAGGTAAAAAAGGGGCCCATTTTCGCCAATATTATCCTGGCAGATGAAATTAACCGCTCTCCGGCTAAGGTGCAATCGGCACTTTTGGAGGCGATGCAGGAGAAGCAAGTGACTATTGGCGAGACCACATTTAAGTTGGATCGTCCTTTTTTGGTGCTGGCCACTCAAAACCCGGTAGATCAAGAAGGTACTTATCCACTACCCGAGGCGCAGGTAGACCGCTTTATGATGAAAGTGTTTGTGAACTACCCGACCAAAGAGGAGGAATTAGAGATTATGCGCAGAATCTCGAACATGCAGTTCGGCTATGAGGTAGACACCATTCTTACCAAAGAAGACATTTTCGCCATCCGCGAAGAAGTGAACAAAGTGAAGATTTCGGAATCGCTGGAGCGCTATATCATTGAGTTGGTAACGGCTACCCGCAAGCCGAAAGAATACAAACTCGACCACGAAGCTCAATACATCCAGTTTGGTGCTTCACCACGCGCCAGCATTAACCTCAACTTATCCGCCAAAGCGGTAGCCTACATGGAGGGCCGCGACTATGTACTGCCCGAGGATATCAAAGAAGTGGCGCTGGATGTGATGAACCACCGTATTTTACTCAACTACGAGGCCGAAGCCGACAATGTGAAAACGGCTGATATTGTAAAGGCATTGTTACAAAAGGTGCCGATCGGGAAGTAATCCATCTTAAATTTTAAAGTGGCCTTGAAGTCGTAGACCACGGAACGCATGTTAAAACAAATTGCCGGTTGGCATCCTGTCGGTTTATTGCCCTTTCGGGATGATCAACAGGTTAACGAAAGATTACATTCTTTAAGTTAGTATCAACCAAATGTTATGCGGACTTGCTGCGTAACTGATTCACTTTCAGTTGAAGTAGCCATAAAAATCAAACTTTAATTAGTTTGAAATCGAGCTATTTGAGACCTTTTTAAAGGCTTCACTTAACAATTTCATAACACTGCCGACCAGATGAGGTAATATGGCCACCCGACCTTTGCACGAAATTAAATCTATCTGTTATGCGTGCATTTTTACGGTTTCTAGCGTTCTTTTTTATTACTAGTTCAGCTCTTGCGCAATATGGTTCGATCAGTGGCAAGGTAGTGGACTTTAAAACTAAAGAGGCTATCATTGGAGCCAATGTTGTCATTCAAGGTACATCCGTAGGTGCTCCAACCGACATTGAAGGCAATTATTCTATAACTAACCTCAAGCCTGGTAACTATACTCTTACTATTTCTTATGTTACCTATAAGCCTCAAACAGTACCAGATGTTTCTGTAGAAAGTGGTAAAATAACAACGGTTGAAATCACCTTGGTAGAAGATGTAGCCGAACTTCAAGAAGTTGTAGTAACTGCTACACGTGAGGTAAATAATGACATCTCCCTTATGAAAGGCATTCAAGAAAGCAAATTAGTTGTAAGCGGAATTTCATCAGAACAAATTGTAAAGCTTCCAGACAATGATGCTGCTCAGGTAATGAAAAGAGTTCCGGGTATTACGATTGTGGACAATCGATTTGTAATGGTTCGTGGTATTCCTGAAAGATACAATCAAGTTATGATTAATAATGCCATTGCTCCGAGCACCGAAGTTGATAAAAGATCCTTTTCATTTGACTTGGTTCCAAGCGGTGCAGTAGATCAATTACTAATTTATAAATCTGGAACCGCTGAATTGCCTGGAGATTTTGCGGGTGGCGTTATACAAGTAATCACCAAAAGTACTTCCAATGAAGAGTATACCTCTTTTGGTTTAAACATGGGATACCGCATGAATACAACCTTTAGTAATTTTGCCAGCACAAAAGGAAGTGCGACCGATTTTCTAGGATTTGATAATGGCTTTCGCTCTTTACCGAATAATTTTCCATCAGTTGAGGCACTAAAAAACACTGGATCTTTAAGTTCGCTTCGTGCAGAATCAGGAAAATTGCTGACTAATAACTTCGATCTGTCAAACTCTAGTGCATTCTTAGATCATGGCCTCAATTTTGGTCTTGCACGGAACGTTAAGTTTGGGAAGGTAATGGCCAGTAACCTTACTCATATCTCTTATGGAAGAGGCTATATGACATTTGATGCCGGCTACACTCGCTACTCGGATTTTGACAAAAGCCCTACTACTGTTTCCGTGCCTGTATACAATTTTGCTGACAAATATCACGTAGACGAAGCCAAAATAAACGTAACCCACAATTGGCTCTTTAAGCTGCCGGGAGGCAACAAAATTGAATTCAAAAATATCTTTGCACAACTCGGTGAGAATCGCACCATTCTACGAAGTGGAAGTGATGTTTCCTCTCTGCCAGGGAACTATAACAACAATGCCTATCACTATACTAGCCGATCTATTTATAGCGGACAGCTTCAAGGAAACTTTGTTACTCCAAATGGCCTCAACTCCTTTTCTGTTTTACTTGGTGTAAATCTCCTCAAAAGAAACGAACCCGACTTTAGAAGATTTAGAAGAATCTTTGACAGCAATAAGCAAGAATACCGCATGATCTTACCCCCAAGCGCAAACTTGTTTGATGCAGGACGTTTTTATTCTAATCTAACCGATGTAGGTTATTCAAATGGGCTCAGTTTCGAGCATAAATTTATAAAGTCGGAAGAGAAAAGAGTGCCTCTTCTGAAAGCAGGTTATTACGCAGAATACAAATCGCGTGAGTTTGACGCTCGATATGTTTCTTACTTGTACCCTACGATTTTCGATGGTCAAATTGGGGACGACCTGTCTTACCAGCCTTTATCCTCTATTTTTAGTCCTACCAACCTTTTCTCAGTAAACACTGATGGCTCATTGAAAGATGGATTGGCAATTCAAGAAGGAAGTCGTGAGACAGATTCTTATAGAGGAAACAATCTTCTCTTAGCCGGATATATTTCTGCCACTGTCCCTGTTGGGAATTTTGATATCTCGGGAGGAATTCGCGTAGAACGTAATGATCAAAAATTGATTTACAAGAAATCAGGAGCCGATTCAACGATAAATAATCTAGTAACATCACCGCTTCCTTTCATTAATATTGCCTACAACATCAACGAGCTCTCTCTGGTGCGTTTAGCCTATAGCCGAACTGTGAACAGACCTGAATTCAGAGAAATTGCGCCCTTCTTGTTTTATCAGTTCGAATACAACTTAAATGTTCAAGGCAAACGAAATCTAACTGTATGTGAGATTGATAATATTGATCTCCGTTGGGAGATGTACCCTAATCCAGGCGAAGTCATTAGTGTGGGCGCATTTTACAAATACTTTAAAAATCCGATCGAATTTGCTCAGGTAAACGCTTCTGGTAACCTTCAATTTAGTTACCAAAATGCACCCGAAGCAAATTGCTATGGATTAGAATTGGAGATTCGCAAGTCTCTTGGAATCTTTGGAGTGTCTAAGTTTTTGCGCAATACATCGGTAAATCTTAACTCGTCTATAATTAAAAGTGAGGTGGACATGGGCGCAGCAGCCGCAGCTTTTCAAGAACGCAGAAGACCTCTGCAAGGTCAGTCACCTTATGTTGTAAACTTTGGTGCCTATTATAATGATCCGGAATCCGGATTTGGTGTGAACCTAGGCTATAATATTTTCGGAAATCGTATTTTTTCTGTAGGCAGTGTGCTTTTCCCAACTTGGATTGAAATGCCACGTCATTCGGTGGACTTACAAGTCTCTAAAAAAATCAACCGGATGGAAATCAAATTAAACGTTCAAAATTTGTTGGATGCTCAGTATCGTTTTTATCAGGACAATGATGAAAATCAACAAATCGATGAACGGATCGATGATCCCATTCAAAAGTATCAAACAGGTGCCCAATACACCCTTTCCGTTGGCTGGAAATTTCTAAAAAATTAATTGAAATTTTCTTTAAAAAGGGACTGTTTGGAACAGTCCCTTTTTTATTTATAATCGTTAACAATTCATTCATCTGAATTTGAAAAGATTCTTCTGGAATAAATTTATGATAGTCAAAAGTTCAAAAACAAGTTATTGTATATCACCTTATTATAACAATCAATCTAATCATTATAAGTAAGGCGAGGCTCGTAACATTACAATAACAATCTGATAATTCAGCCATAATTAGGCTGTGGTTTATTGCATCTAAATTTGGGGATAATTTTAAAAAAATATTACATGAAAAAATTACTAAAACTTAGTGCGCTTTTCCTGTCGCTATTTATGGTAGTGGCAATACAAAGCTGTAAGGATGATCCAGCACCAGCACCCCCTACATTAACTGGTCCCACATCTGTAGCTTCAGTTCAAGTTGCTGCAAAGGCTGATGTTACATTTACTTTCACCGCTGCTGGTGGATATCAAACCAGCACCGTAACTGCTGTGGGTGGTACCGCAACAGTTAAAACTCCTCCAACCGCTGGAGCCACAACTGGTTCAGTAGTAACTGAGTTTACTGCTGGTAATACAGCAGGAGCTGGTTCAGTAACACTTACTCTAACTGATAACAAAGGCAACAAAGTAACTCAAACTGCTGTGCTCAACGTTACAATAAGTGCTCCTCCAACTGTAACATTGTTAAACGCTTCTGGATCTGTTGCAGCTGGCACTACTATCGATGCAACTGTTACCATTACTGCTGCTAACGGAGCTAAGAACATTACTTATACAACCACTGGCGGTTTAACTGGAGCTCCAGTTAGCCCAATAACTATTGCTGGTAGTCCAACCGCAGCAACTAATCAGGTAATCACGTTTACAGTTCCTGCTAATGCTGTTGTAGGTTCAACCCTTACCGCCATCATCACTGGTACTGACAATCAAAACTTAAACTCTTCTCCTGTTGTATTTACTGTTACTGTATCTGACGTTGCCAATGTTCTTACTGGTACACTCACAGCCAATAAAACGCTAACAAGCGGAACCCCTTGGACTGTAAAAGGCCAATACATTGTAAATTCAGGAGTAACTTTAACGGTTGATCCTGGAACTATCGTAAAGGGTGACAAAGCGACAAAAGGTCTTATCATCATCAAGCCAGGTGGAAAGTTAATCGCTGTAGGAACATCTACTCAGCCGATCGTATTTACTTCTTCACAGCCAATCAATGAGAGAGATCGTGGCGATTGGGGTGGTATTGTTTGGTTAGGAAATGCATTCGTTAATCAAGGCACTGCTCCTGCTGTAGAAGGAGTTTCACCTAGCCAAACTTACGGAACACCTAGCACTAGCGATGCCAACGCAGGAACTAACACTGAAGACAACGGTAAATTGAAATACGCTCGTATTGAGTATGCAGGAATTGAGTTGTCACCTAACAACGAAACAAATGGTTTGACAATGGGCGCATTGGGCTCAGCCACAGAAATTGACTATGTGCAAGTTTCTTATGGTGGCGATGATGCGTTTGAGTGGTTTGGAGGAACGGTAAATGCAAAACACTTAGTTGCCTTTGCAACGTGGGATGACGATTTTGATACCGACTTTGGTTGGAGAGGAAAAGTGCAATATGGTGTTGCTGTTAGAGCTCCTTTCATTGCTGATCAATCAGGTTCAACTAGCTTTGAAAGTGATAGCCAAGCAAATGCAAACCCTATCGGAACAATATGTACAGATGCTGCAAAATCAGGCTGTACACAAGGTGTTTTCTCAAACATGACTGTTTATGGTCCTCGTGAGTATAGCCGCGGTATTTCTGGTAGCTACACTCGCGCAATGCACATCCGCAGAAGAACTGCTGTTTCAATATTTAACTCGGTTGTAACAGGTTATTTGTCTGGTCTTCAAATGGACGACCTTGGTACTTCTACCAACTACCCTACAAATTATGATGCGACTGCAGCTTCTAGCACAGATTTAGGAAAATTAGCAAACAATGAATTGTACGTTTCATTGTTGCCAAATACTCCTTCTGATATTGGTTCTAATGCAACAGCATTAACTGCAATCAGCAATGCAACAGGTAACTCAATGTTTGGTGCTGGTGGTGGTTTAGTACCTTCTACTTTCCCTCAAACTGTATACCGTGCTGCTGGTGCTGCAAACAACGATTATGCTCCGGCATTTATTTCTACCTGGACATCTTCAGGAACCGGTCAGGCGCTCAGAAACAATTGGGCTAGTGCAGCATCTACAATCGCTGAAACCAATAACGACCCAGCTAACAAAGACAATGGAACTATCGCTTTCGCAAATGGCGTTGGTACAATTGTAAACGGTGTTACTGCAGGTGCTTGGACAGAAGGCACTTCTGTAGCTGTTGTTAATCCATACGCAGGTTCAGGATTAAGAACTACTCCTTTCTATGCAGGAAGTTCTAGCACAAGTTATCCTTCTAATCCTGACTTTACTCTAAACTCAGCCGATGCTACTGTTGCTGGTAAGCGTTTAGATCAAGGAGCTAGCTTCACAGATGCAAGATTAACTTCTGGCTTCACTGTTACTACATTTAGAGGTGCATTTGATGGCACAACCGATTGGACTGATGGTTGGTCAGAATTCGTGCCTTTGACTAAAGTTTATTAATAGTTTTTAAACTCTCTTCATTTTAAAGACTTGCCCCAAAAGGGCAAGTCTTTTTTTTATCTTTATAGTTAAAATGCCCTTATGAAATATAGCGCGATTGTAGGCCTACTATTAATGATGTCTTGTTCGAAAGGATACACACCGTCTGAACATCTTTCCGCTAAACAACAAGACGAGATGATGTGGAAAATCATTCGCTACTTGGCTAAGCCACCAGAGGGTCTTACCAAGCCTGAGCGATTCTATAAAGGCTATGATCCATATTATCAGGAACAACAGGTGAGGTATCGATTAGACTCCTACTATATTGATGAAAATACTCATTATTTCTTAGTCAGTAGAATTGCTCCAAGCATTCAGGAAAAGCGAGTGGCCACTGGTGGAATTGCAAAATTTGACGAAAATGGAAAACTGATCGAGTATGAAGAAGTGTTTCGGACTTGGAAAATGAAAGATACCGATCTAAAGATAAAAGCCGGAAAATTATTTGACTTAATGGTAAAGGGTGAGCCTCTAGAAAAGTACCAAACAAAATTTACCACGCCAGAAGAATACATCGAATTCCCTGACGATATCAACTATTTTGACAAAGCAGAAAAGGAATGGAAACAAAAGCAACCGAATTAGTCTTTGCTCACTTCGTAATAACGTTACCTCAAAATAAACCCAATATTAAAAACTTCATAGTTTAGTTACTGCCCCTAAAAATTAAGTTAATATTCACATCCTACCTTTCGGTCATAATAAACTGGGTTTTTGAAGTCGTGCTTTGCCGATTTGTCTAGAAATCCCAAGTGTTGGTCTTGAAAACGAGTAGTCAATATTCTAGAAAGCTCAAGCTTTCGTTCATTTGACTACTATTTCAAACACCAACCGTTTAAAAGATGAGCTTAACGAAAGGAAATGTGAAGAAGATTTTGTTCACCGTAGGATCGCTTAATCAAACCACCCAGATGCATGCCATCGCATCGCATCTACCTGAATACGACTGTTACTTCAGTCAATTTTATAGTGACAATCCGATTATTCAATACTTCGTTAGCAAAGGGATAGCTGACCACACCATCTTATCCGGTCAATTCAAAGAAAAGGCCGATACCTATCTGCGGCAGTATCACTTAAAAAATGATTACGCACAGTCCGTTTACAAAAATCGTTATGACCTAGCTGTTGTCTGCAGCGATTTGCTCGTGCCTGTCTCTATTCGCCAAACAAAATCAATTTGGGTGCAAGAAGGCATGACCGACCCCATCACACCACTATCCCGAATTGTTAAGGCACTCGATCTTCCGCGTTATTGGGCAATGAACACTTCCCTGAATGGCACTTCTAACTTGTGCGACATTTATTGTGTGGCCAGCGAAGGCTACAAAGAGCATTTCCAAAAATTAGGTACAAAGGATTCGAAACTCGTTGTTACGGGCATGTCGAACTTTGATAATGTAGCGGCACTTGCCTATAACAATTTCCTGCATCGCAATTATGTGTTAGTTGCCACTTCTGATATTCGGGAGTGCATGGGATTCGAAAATCGGGTTGCTTTTATACGCAAAACCGTAGCCACTGCCAATGGTCGCACGTTGATTTTTAAACTCCATCCCAACGAAAAAAAGGAAAGAGCCATTCGTGAGATCAAAGAAAATACACCACCCGGCACACTGATTTATACCGATGGAAACATCAATCACATGATCTACCATTGCGATGAATTGATTACACAATATTCGACTGTTGTATATGTAGGCTTGGCGTTGGGTAAAAAAGTGCACTCCTATTTTAACATGGACGAATTACGAAAAAAGACACCGATTCAAAACGAAGGAAAATCGGCAGCGCACATCGCGGAGATTTGCAGACGGTACATCGAATATCCAAATAGTCTTTCACAATTTTTAAAAAACGAATTGCCTTCCATTGAGGCTAACTACCAAAAAATAGCCTGTTAAAATCGTTCTAAAAAAGACAAGCCTTTGAAAATAGTAACCGTTGTTCAGGCCCGCATGAGTTCCACTCGCCTTCCCGGCAAGGTAATGTTACCGTTATGTGGCGAACCGTTGCTAGTAAAGATGCTGGAGCGTTTAGCCCACGCAAAAAATGTGGGTAAAATTGTAGTAGCCACCACCAAAGATGCGGAAGACAATGCGATTGCTTCACTTTGTGAGGCAAACCACGTAGCGGTTTATCGCGGAAGCAAATACGATTTATTGGATCGGCATTATCAAGTTGGCCACATGTATAAAGCCGATGCGGTAGTAAAAATTCCCTCCGATTGTCCCATGATCGATCCTGCTGTTATTGACAAAGTCATCGGTTACTATCTCAATCATCAACACAAATATGATTACGTCAGCAATTTGCATCCTGCCAGCTATCCGGATGGGAATGATGTTGAAATAATGTCGATGAAGGCATTGGAAAAAGCGTGGGAATCGGCCACAGCCAAATTGGAACTGGAACACACCACTCCTTTCATTTGGGAGAACCGAAATCTTTTTCGAATCGGAAATGTAAAATGGGAAAGTGGTTTAGACTATTCGATGTCGCATCGTTGGACGATTGACTATCCGGAAGATTATCAGTTCATCGAAGCGATTTACAATCAATTGTATCCCATCAAAAATATATTTTCTCTTTCCGATATTTTAGAATTGGTAAAGGCACAACCAGAAATACAATCCATCAATCAAAAATGGGCAGGCGTAAACTGGTACCGCCATCACTTAGATGAATTGAAAACAGTCGGAAAGAATCAAACCAAACTAATTGAAGAAGCACAATGACTGAAGAACAAATAACTGATTTGCAAAAACTCGCACTTGCTGTTCGCGAAAACATCGTGCGTTTGTCGACCGATGGTGGTTGCTTTACAGGCGCATCACTATCGTGTGCCGATTTACTCGTCTATCTCTATTCACATTATTTAAATGTCAACCCGTCTAACTTAACCGATCCTAATCGCGATTATTTGTTTTTATCCAAAGGTCATGACGTGCCTGCACTGTACAGTCTATTTGCCGAATTGGGTTTTATTGATTCATCTCGATTAGCCAATCATTTGGAAACAAATGATCACATCTACTGGCATCCAAATACACACATTCCGGGAGTTGAATTTCATTCGGGTTCGCTCGGTCACTTACCGGCTGTAGCAATGGGTGTAGCTATGGACTGTCGTATTAAAAAGCAATCCAACAAAATTGTAGTAATTACCGGAGATGGTGAACTGAACGAAGGTTCTGTATGGGAAAGCGCGCTCGTAGCAGCAGCTTACAAACTCGATAATCTAATTTGGATTGTAGATCGAAATTATTTTCAGGCAAACGTGGCTACCGAAGAATTGATTCCGCTCGATCCGATTCATAAAAAATTTGAAGCATTTGGATGGAATGCCATCGATGTGGATGGTCATGATTTTAGTGCCATGCACAATGTGTTTTCTTCCCTCACCACACCGAATGGAAAACCCACTGTGGTGGTTGCGCACACCGTTCGTGGCAAAGGCTTGCCCAGCATTGAAAAAAGAGCCGATCGTTGGTTCTGCAATTTTACACACGAAGAAATAAGCGCATTGCTGCACGAACTGCACGAAAACAAATTAGCTGAATTGAATTCTGAAACATTAGTAGTACGATAATGAATTACGAAGAACTAATTTCTGAACTAGCATTAGCCGATGAGCGCTACATCATCATGACGGCCGAAAACCGTGCCCTCATTCGCAACATTCCAAAAAATCCTGCACTAGCGGATCGCTTCATCGATACAGGTATTACCGAACAAACGATGATCGGCATGGCAGCCGGATTAGCTCTGCGCGGTCGCGTGCCTATTGTTCATGCGTTGGCGGCATTTCTCACGATGCGTGCGTATGAATTTATTCGCACGGATGTGGGCATCGCTCATCTTCCAGTAAAGCTCACCGGATTTATTCCAGGGTTTCTTTCCGATGGAAACGGACCCACGCATCAAGCCATTGAAGATGTATCGATCATGCGTGGCATTCCCGGTATGCAAGTTTTTGCTCCTGCCGATGAGGAAGATATGATTCTGATGTTACCTGAAATTTGGGACTCGTCATCACCTGCTTACACACGCGCCAATCTAATAAAGCCTCTGGTCGCACACAACAAAAATTTCAGAATTGGCAAAGCCGAAGTGATTGCAGAAGGATCTACAATCACATTCCTGACATACGGAATGTTATTCAATAATGTATTACAAGCCAAACAAGTTTTAGAAGCTCAAGGTCTTTCTATTGGGCTGGTGAACATGCGCAGCTTAAAACCAGTGGACGAAGAAGTAATCATTCGCACAGTCAAAGAAAGCGAATTGGTCGTGGTGGTCGAAGATCACTTCACGACAGGAGGGCTGTATTCCATCGTAGCTGAAGTGCTGTTGAAAAATCAGTTGACGGGTAATGTGCAGCCCCTTTCACTCAACGAACAATGGTTTCGTCCGGCCAGACTAACGCAGGTGCTGGAATACGAAGGGTTCACACCCGAGAAAATCGCTGCTCGCGCACTAGGAATTTTAGAATCCACCGCAACAAAAATCCAATTATGATCAATCGCCACTATCCGGATATCACCATCAGCAATGCGTGGTATCAACGTGCCCGTCAAGTTATGTTTCCGGTTACGCAAACGATGGCCAAAGGCCCATCACAATACGTGAATGGCGTGGCACCGAAGTATGTAACGCGTGGTAAAAATGCCCATGTGTGGGATGTGGATGGAAATGAATACATCGACTACACGATGGCCGTTGGTCCTGTGTCGCTAGGCTATGCATATGATCGTGTAGACGAAGCCATCAAAAATCAATTGAAAGACGGCATTACATTTTCGCTCATGCATCCGCTCGAAGTTGAATTGAGTGAGCTTATCCATCGAATAATTCCAAATGCAGAAGGTGTACGCATTGCCAAAACAGGTGCCGAAGTTTGCAGCGCAGCGGTGCGTGTTTCTCGTGCATATACTGGAAGAAAAAAGGTGCTGTGCTGTGGGTATCACGGCTGGCATGATTGGTACATTGGCACCACGAGTCGGGCTGAAGGAATTCCGGAAGAAATCAAAGAATTAACAGGCACCTTCGAATATAACAATATCGAATCGCTTCGCGCACAGCTAACAGAAGAAGTTGCATGTGTCATTCTGGAGCCATTCATCTTCGAACATCCCAAAGAAAATTTTCTTCAGCAAATACAAGCGCTTTGTCAAGCCAATGGATCGTTGTTGATTTTTGATGAAATGTGGACAGGCTTTCGGGTAGCGCTTGGCGGAGCACAAGAATATTTTGGCATCACACCTGACTTAGCTGTTTACTCAAAAGCTTTTGCCAATGGCATGCCCATTGCTTTGCTCACGGGCCGAAAAGATGTTCTACAGCTATTCGAAAAAGATGTATTCTTTTATTCTACTTTCGGAGGAGAGGCGCTCTCGCTCGCTGCGGCCGTAGCCACCATTCAGGAAATGGAGGAAAAAAATGTGGCCGCTGCTTTAGCTGCCAAAGGCAAAAGACTAAAAGACGGGTACAATCAGATTGCTGAAAAAAATAATCTGAGTGCCGTAACTACGTGTCAGGGATTTGATTGCCGAACCATTATTACGTTCAATGCATCGGCAGGAGATCCGCTGATCCTTAAATCTTTCGTACAACAAGAAATGATCAAGCGTGGCATTCTGTGGGGCGGATTTCACAATGTTTGTTTCACCCATTCCGAAGAAGATCTCAATCATACACTGCAAGCGTACGAAGAAGTATTGCCATTACTTGTGGAAGCTATTCAAAAAGGAAACATTGAATCGATGCTTCTCGGCAAACCAGTAGAAGCGGTATTCCGAAAAGTAGGTAACGTACAAAAAGCTTTCAGCGAAAAAGTGCTTCAGGTAAAATGACAGAACTATTCTCACTAAAAGATAAAGTCGCCATCGTAACGGGTGCGTGTGGGTTGCTTGGCAAAAAACATTGCGAGGCATTAGCGGAAGCAGGTGCATTTGTGGTGGCAGCCGATGTAGATGCAAAGACATGTATCACTTTTGCAAATGATTTAGGAAATAGCCATCTCGGCATCGGATTGGATGTTACCAACGAGGCTTCCATTCGCGCAGCAAAAGAGGAAGTCATAAAAAAATATGGTCGGATAGATGTATTGGTCAATAATGCCGCCATCAACGACATGTTTGAAAACCCGATTGCTGCACTCGAACAATCACAATTTGAAAACTATCCACTTCATCTTTGGCAGCGATCGCTGGATGTGAATGTAACCGGAGTGTTTCTTTGCAGTCAGGTTTTTGGAACGGTCATGGCCGAAGCAGGTAGCGGCAGCATCATCAACATTGCTTCTACTTATGCGATCACTGCTCCCGATCAAAAATTGTATCTCAACGAAGCGGGCGAACAAACTTTTTATAAATCGGCTGCATACCCGAGCACAAAAGGTGCTGTGTTGGGCTTCACTAAATTTCTTGCATCCTACTGGGGAAACAAAGGCGTGCGCGTCAATGCGCTCTCACCAGGTGGCGTAGAAAATGGTCAAGATGATTTTTTCATCAAAAATTATAGCGAACGTACACCACTTGGACGAATGGCAGACCGCACCGATTACCAAGGTGCGATTGTATTCCTGGCGAGCGATGCTTCAAGATATATGACAGGCGCGAATCTGGTAGTAGATGGGGGATGGACCATAATATAGATGTGAGGTATGAGAATTGAGATTAGAGATTAAATACAATAAAATGTCTATTGACGAAATAAAAAGACGAGCGAACAAAATCAAGTTGATGATAACCGATGTGGATGGTGTGCTTACCGACAATGGGGTGTACTATTCCGGTAATGGAGAAGAATTGAAACGTTTTTCGTTTCGCGATGGCATGGGTGTTGAGCGCTTACGCAAAATCGCTTCCATTGAAACGGGTATCATCACGCGTGAAGATTCTCTTCCGGTTTTTAAGCGTGCCGAAAAACTAAAGATCAAAGAATTGCACATGGGTGTGCAAGATAAGGCGCTACGCCTTCAAGAAATCATGGAGCGCATCCAAATTTCAAAAGATGAAATCGCTTACATCGGAGATGATATCAACGATGAGGAAATCATGAAGCAAGTGGGATTGTGCGCTTGCCCAGCCGATGCCATGAGCTTCGCCAGACGCGTTGCTCACTATGTATGCACCACCAACGGAGGGCACGGTGCTTTCCGTGAGTTTGCCGAACTAATCATTAACAGCAAAATAAATCTAAACTAAAATTCTACGATTATGAATCATGTCGTGTTGAACAATGGAAGAGAAATAGGCGCAGGTTATCCCGTCTATATCATTGCCGAAATTGGTATCAATCACAATGGCTCTGTTGACATTGCCAAAAAGCTGATTGACTGGGCAAGCATTGCAGGCTGCGATGCGGTGAAGTTTCAAAAAAGAACACCGGAATTGTGTGTTCCCAAAGATCAATGGGACAAGCAGCGCCAAACTCCCTGGGGCACCATGAGCTACATCGACTACAAGCGCAAAACCGAATTTGGAAAAGCGGAGTTTGAAGAAATCGATTTGTATTGTGCGCAAAAGAAAATTGATTGGTTTGCCTCTGCTTGGGATGAACCTTCGGTAGATTTTCTCGAGCAATTCAATCCGGTCATGTACAAGTTAGCATCAGCTAGTTTAACTGATTTCGATTTGATTAAAAAAGTGTTGACCACCGGTCGTCCGCTGATGTTATCTACCGGTATGTCTACCGAGATGGAAATTGAAGATGCCATCGACTTAACCGGCACGCGCAACGTGATGGTGGCACACTCTACTTCGGCATATCCATGCGATCCGGCTCAATTGAATTTGAATATGATCCGCACACTGATCAACAAATTTGATTTACCGATCGGTTACTCCGGTCATGAAACAGGCCTAGCTCCTACTTTAGCAGCCGTTTCATTAGGTGCCACTTTCGTGGAACGCCATGTGACGCTTGATCGCGCGATGTGGGGTTCTGATCACGCTGCTTCGGTAGAGCCGCAAGGAATCGTGAAATTGGTTCGCGATATCCGCGATATCGAGAAAAGTTTAGGCGATGGAGTAAAGCGTGTGTATGAAAGCGAACTCGAACCGATGAAGCGGTTGAGAAGAGTCATTAATCAAACCGTAAATGCATAAAGGCTGGCCACATTGCCAAGGATTTTTCCCTTAGTGCCTTTATGACTCAGCGGTAAAATTAAATGAAAGTAGAGACCATTACATTTCTGATTTTAATTTCCTCGGCAGCCTCCATCATTTGGCTGGAACGGAAATATCCATATACCAAAGGTCTACCCTTTTTCCGTGAAGGATTTTGGGTAGACTTGGTTTGGTATACATTGATTCAAAGCTTCTTTTTGAAGATTCTCATCTTCGATTATATCATTCTACCCATCGATCAGCGCTTTTCGCTATCATCATTGAAACTGATCTCCAATTGGCCTGTAGCAGTACAAGTTTTGTTTTTTCTGATCACCCATGATTTTTATATCTATTGGTTTCATCGGTGGCAACATAATTCAAAAATCCTGTGGCGGACACATGAGGCACATCATTCCGTCAAGGAAGTAGATTGGATTGCAGGTTCACGTTCACATGTTGTTGAAATCATCATCAATCAAACCATCGAATTCGCTCCGATCATTTTGCTTGGCGCAGATCCCATCGTGGTTCCGATCAAAGCGTGTATCGATGCGGTGTGGGGCATGTACATTCATTCGAATATCAACGTGCGCTCCGGCAAGTGGCAATACTTTATCAATGGCCCTGAAATGCACCAATGGCACCATGCTGAAACTGTAGAAACGTACTTCGCCAATTACGCTACTAAGTTTGCTTTTTGGGATTGGATGTTTGGAACAGCCTATCTACCCAACACAAAACCAAATGTCTTCGGTTTGCCGTATAAATATCCGAAAGACTATTTTTTACAACATGCTTTTTCGGTAAAACGATTTGATGAAGATGAACTGAAGAAGAAAAAGGGATGGAGCCAATACCTTGACCTTCGCTTTTCAATTATGAAGTGGTTTAATGGATTGTTTTCTACTTCGGAAAAACGAAGTTCAAAAAACGAAAGTGTGGCCTGATGCAGTGGTTTTATTTAATTGTCGCTGCGCTATTGGAAGTGGGTTGGATCTTCAGCTTAAAGAAATTCAGTTTCGCGGAACTAAAGAAATTTTCATTTCAACTCGTCATTGAACAGCCTCAGACAGCGACCGGATTACTGCTTCCATTATTTGGCTACATTCTGTTCGGGCTTGGTAACATCTATTTTTTCTCCCTCGCGATGAAGCAAATCCCTGCCTCCACTGCGTTTGCCATTTGGATGGGGCTCACGCTAGCTGGTGTTAAACTTGTGGAAGTTCTAATTCTTAAGCATGAAACTAAACCACTTGATTTAGTTTATCTGGCGATGTTAGTTATCGCCATTATTGGTTTAAAGAAAAGCTAATTCAGTTCAATTGGAGTAGGTGACTTTTAGACAACGTGCCCTTGCGCGTGGCTGCATTCATAAAATCGCCTTGCGGCTGACTGATATGATAATTGGAAAATGTTTGTAGAATCTGATAGTGTATTCCGGTATCTGATAGTTTCTTGAGGAGTCCTTCGCTGCAAAAAAATAAAAGCTTGTTGTTCATCTTCAGCAATTGTTCTACCGAATAATACGTTACAATTTCACGATAGTAAAAATCGAATGAATAGGAATTATCGCCCTCTATCATGGCAACCGTTCTTGTTGGGTATTTCTGATTTACGTAAAAGGCAGCCTCGCTTCCGGATTGATAGTGCACCAAGTCGCGCGTAAAGAAAAAAGCCAGGTAAACATACAGCATACAGCTTGCAGCTACAGTTCTGCCAAATGCTGTTTGAAGAGTCATGCTCTTATCCGATAATTTTACGACAATGAGTAGGCTAATCAAAATCCAACCAATTGCTAAAAACAAAAGTTCTGGTTGAAACCAAATCGTTAATGCAATGGCTGCGGTAAATGCTAATACTGATTGAAAATAGAAAAGGCCCCGCCAGAATACATTTTTTGTGTAAGTCACCATCTCACACAAATAAAAAGCACTGAGTATGCTCATAAACGGAAAAATGATATTCATGTAGTGAGGTAGCTGAAATCCTGAAAAGGAAAAAAGGAGAAATGTAAATACCGTGTTGCCGATGGTAATCAGTTCCGGTATCTGTTTGAACTTGGTTTTAACGGCTGCAAAGATGGCTCCGAAAAATAAAATGGAAGAAGGAAAAAAAGCCCAAAGGGTGGTATGCAAAAAGAAAAACTTGTCGCCTTCGCCTTGAATGGGTCCTGTGTTAAAAAATCGCCCAAACTGACTATCCCAAAAGAAAAAACGGATTCCGGAAACGCCTGTCTTTCCAAAAACAATTTTTTCAGGATGAAGATCAAATTGCTGGTAGAGACTGAACAATTCAGGAGTGATGAATACCAAAATTAGTACGATCGCTAGTAACCATCGCCAATGAAATAATGTGAGCCACTCTTTTTTCCAACTCCAATGAATGAGCAATCCTATACCAATGGTGCTGATTACAAAAATTCCTTTGGTCATGATAGCGCAGGCAGCTAGCAGTGTTCCTAGGATTAAATCCAGCCCGAATTTTTGTTGCGAAGCCCTGTATAAATGAAAAACACTTCCAATAATCAATCCCATCAGATACGGTTCGGCCCGCACATCGTTATTGGATAATACGGCATGCATAGCTGTGAGATAAATCAGAACTGAAATTTGGGCAACCGTCCTCGTGTAAAACAAATTAGCAAAGCGAAAAGTATACCATCCGCCCAATGCCCAAAACAACAAGGCAGGAAGTTTATAGGCGAATGTGGTGATGCCAAAGATGTGATAACTGAGTGCTATCATCCAAAACGGAAAGTGGGGTTTATCCAGCCAATCTCGTCCTTGTAAAATCAGGTTCCCATAATCTCCGGTAAGCACCATTTGTTTCGCAAGCGTAGCATACACAGCTCCATCGGGCTCTATTATCGTAAAGAATAAACCCGTCAGGTTAACTAAAATACCGGCTCCCAAAAAATACCTCCATCGGGCATCAAGCCACTGTTCCCACGAATAATTCAACAATTTCATTTCACAAAATTAATCAGTAAAAAAAGTAAACCTGCGCCCTTCCTTTACAAGACTTGTTTATCAAATTGTAAAGAGAAGTTCGAATAATGGATTAATTCATAACAATGGTTTTATCTGTCAATGAAATAGAAGTAATAATTCATTGGTAGAATTGCCATTATGAAACAGATTTCATCTGAAGTAACTTTTACTAGCCGGCTGTATATTTTTTCTGTCGTTTTACTTTGTATTCTTTCCGTTTTCATACCAAAAGGCGCAGATGTTCTGTTTATTAATGGAAATCATTCCGAATTTTTAGATCAGTTTTTCTCATCGATTACTCACTTGGGAGCCGGGCATTTACTGATCCTGATTTTGATTGCTTCGCTTTTCATTCGCTTTCAATGGTCATTGCTTACCATTTCTGTTTGGATAAGCCATGGAATCGTGTGCGCTCTTTTCAAAAGAGTTCTATTCCGTCATCTGGATCGCCCCAAACAGTTGATTGATAACCAACTACTCTATTTTGTTCCAAATGTAGATGTACATACACACTTCTCCTTTCCTTCCGGGCACACAGCCACAATATTTTGCATTTGTTTTCTGCTGTCATTGTGGATAAAAAACAGAATGGCAACGGTTTTGCTTTTGTTCGTTGCCCTGCTGGTTGGATATTCTCGAATTTATTTACTTCAGCATTTCCTGATGGACGTGGCTGCCGGGGCAACCATTGGCGTCTTGTGCACTTACCTATTCTGGCACTACTTTCAACAGGCAAATTTGCCAAGGTGGGCATCCAATTATTTGAAAATTGATCTATCTCAGTCTCTGCCAAACAAAAAAACAGCCTAATCACTCGAAATTGATTGAAGGATAATGCTCCCTTCATGTTGAATTAATAGTACCTACCGACCTTTGTACTGCAACATGAAGTATCAACTGATCCTACTTATCAGTTTCATTTCTTTCAAAGTTGGCTTTTGTCAACTGCCGACTTCCTCACCTCCAACCAAAATCAAAATTCTCTCTTGGAACATCTATATGCTTCCGGGTGTAGTTAAGAAAGCTGGAAAGGTCGAACGTGCTGACGCCATTGGAAAAATATTAAAGGATAGTGATTATGATGTGATCGTCTTTCAGGAAGCCTTCCATGGCAGAGCGCGCAAAAAAATCTATCAGCAACTGAAAGATCGATTTCCCTACCAAGCCGGCCCGGCCAATCAGCAACTCATTTCATGCAAAACCAACAGTGGCATCTGGATTTTCAGTAAACACCCAATTGTAAACTCTCGGTCGATCATCTTTAAGAATCGATCAGGCATTGATGCCTTTTCACGAAAAGGGGGACTTATTGCAGAAGTAATGATTGATCAAACATTGGTGCAAGTAGCCGGTACTCATCTTCAAAACTCCGGCCCTGCCTGGATACGTCAGAGTCAATGTGTGGAATTTTATAATCGTTTACTGAAACCCATGCAGAAAGAAGGTGTTCCACAAATTTTGTGTGGTGACTTTAATGTCAATCGCAAAAAAGAGGAAGAGTACAATTTTATGTTGCAAACGCTACGCGCTACCGATGGAGAATTATGCAGTGAAATAAAACACACCTACGACCGTCAACAAAATGATTTGCATGTGGAAGCCGGCCAACAAAAAGATCTGATCGATTATATTCTGATTCGCGATTCTGAAAATCTAGTGGCCGGTTCTTCTCGGCAAATCAAAGTGATGCGCGAGAACTGGCATCGCCAGCATGCCGATCTTTCTGACCACTTTGCATTAGAAGTTGAAATTCAATTCGCACAACCCGCACTGGTATCGCAGTTAAATCAGACAAGCGGGCAGTTTCACAAATAGAGATTCCCTAATTTATCTTCCTCAACTTTTCCAACTGGGTTTCTTTCACTTTTTTGATTTGCACAGCTGCATTGGCGATAGAGTCTTGGGCTTTTTTATTATTCTCGATTTTTATTTTCAACGCAGCATTCTCTAATTTATTTGCCTCCAGTTCTTTCTCTAGCTTAATGCGCTCCAGTTCATTGTTGGCCAATTTGTTGGCCAGGTCTTTTCCCTGATTGATAAACCGGACGGATTGTTTATCCACTGCATCCAATGCTTGTTGTGTTTCGTCAATCTGGCCTTGTGCTCTTTCGCGGTTAAAGCGCACGCCAAACTCTTTAGCCATCCGCTCCAACTGTTTGTTGATCATCTCTACATCTTTGCTATCCCACTCGCTGGGCTTAATTCCAAGCCACGCAGAAACTACATTTCCGCCTTCGGTGATAAAAGCATAAATCGATTTTTTGGCATATACATTTCCATTGAAAACAGGGTCGGTAATCACTAATGGGTCTGAAGACAAAAACTTGATTTTACCTACTTCTTTTAAATAGCGTGTCAAGGAAGCACTCACATCCGATTTTTTACCTTCCAAATCCACTGCAAAGCCATCTATGTTTTCACCTTTCAGGCGTTGTTTTTGTTTCTTTACCGGCACGCTTTGCGCTTGCACTCCCAATCCTACCAAAAGAAAAAAAACCGTAACTCTAAACTTAATCATATGGGTTATGTTATTTTGACAACACTTTGCTTTAATCAGCTTCAAAACTACAAATAATGCGCCACAAAATTTTAATCACCGGTGCCAGCGGTTTGGTAGGCACTCATCTTTCGCAGTTACTCCTTAAAAAAGGCTATGAAGTAGTGCAGTTGGGGCGAAGTAAAAAGTCGGGCAACATTCCATCATTCGTTTGGAATGTGGAAAAGCAAGAGATGGACACCAACGCTCTGGAGGGTGTAGATACAATCGTACATCTGGCGGGTGCCGGCATTGCCGACAAGCGATGGAACGAGGCGCGTAAAAAGGAAATTCTGGAAAGCCGCACCCACTCCACCCGACTTCTATTCAATACTTTAAAGCAAACAACCCATCAGGTAAAGAACTTCATCTCTGCTTCTGCCATCGGTTACTATGGATTTGAGAAAACCAACGATGTATTTACAGAAGAAAGCAACGCAGGGAAAGATTATCTGGCACATGTAACCAAGCAATGGGAATCCGAAGCGGATCAAATGACAACAATCGGCATACGGCTGGTGAAAATACGAATCGGAATTGTGTTGAGTGAAAAGGGAGGTGCCTTGGCCGAAATGGCTAAGCCGATTCAATGGGGCGTGAGCTCTCCCCTCGGCAGTGGTAAGCAATGCCTGAGTTGGATTCACATCGATGATTTGTGCGCACTATTCGCCAAAGCCATTGAAGATACAAAGTGGCAAGGTGCCTACAATGGTGTGGGAAAAACATGGGCCACCAATACCGAATTGACGAAAGTAATCGCCAAAGTTTTGCATCGCCCTTTGTGGTTGCCTGCAGTCCCTTCGTTCGTCTTAAAAATAATTTTGGGAGAAATGGCTTCCCTCGTTCTCACCGGAAGCAAAGTATCGAATGCAAAAGTAGAGCGAAGTGGTTTTACCTACGCTTACATCGATCTGGAGAAAGCAGTCGTTCATCTGCTGAGGAAAAAATAATTGAACAATAGTTTACACTAAGACGCAAAGGGTTGCCATGCAAGTAAAACGCAACTTGGTGGCTTTGCGCGCATTGTTTTATTTTTTCTAACTTGTCCGGCAAATAATAATTTGGATTATGTGTGCAAAACAGAAAAATGGAAAAAAAGTAAAAGAAGTGAGCACGTTGCCACTGGAAGAAGAGCATCGAATTCGCAAAGCATTTAAAGATAAGGACTGGGCAGAAATCAAAAGTTCCGACTCGTGGGTGATCTTTAAAGTAATGAGCGAGTTTGTGGAAGGTTTTGAAAAGATGGCGAAGATCGGGCCTTGTGTTACTATTTTCGGTTCTGCACGGGTGAAGCCAAACAACCCTTATTATAAGATTGCCGAAAACATTGCTGAGCAATTGGTGCATCAAGGTTACGGTGTAATTACCGGTGGTGGTCCCGGCATTATGGAAGCCGGAAATAAAGGTGCGCACAAAGCCGGAGGAAAATCAGTTGGCCTCAACATCTATCTGCCACACGAGCAAAAAGGAAATGTTTACATCGATCCGGATAAGTTGATTACGTTCGATTACTTCTTCGTGCGCAAAGTGATCTTTGTAAAATATTCACAGGGCTTCATCGTAATGCCAGGTGGTTTCGGCACCATTGACGAACTGAGCGAAGCGCTTACACTCATTCAAACAAAAAAAATCGGACGCTTTCCCATCGTACTTGTTGGTAAAAAATTCTGGGCTGGCATGATTGACTGGATCAAAAAAGTGTTGGTTGCCGAAAAAATGATTAGCAAAGAAGATCTGGATTTATTTAGTCTTGTCGACACACCCGAAGAAGCTGTGAAAGCCATTGACGACTTCTACACCAAGTATCTACTCTCCCCCAACTTCTGATGATCAGCGTACTCGGGATTCCGTTCGATGCCAACTCTTCTTTTCTAAGAGGAGCAGCATTAGCTCCTGCACGCATCCGCTTAATGGATACGGAAGGATCAGCGAATTCATTTTCGGAGTTGGGCAACGAAATAAAAGTAGGACTCAGTCACAACGACTTGGGCGATTTAAAATTTGAAAGTGCCGATCCAGCCAAAGCCTTTGACATCATCAAAAGTGCGATTGCCAAAGAATTAGCATCTAACCGAAAAGTTTTGTCGCTGGGAGGCGATCACTCCGTGTCGTATCCGATCATCGATGCATATTCCGAACACTATCCGAATTTGCATGTGCTTCATTTGGATGCGCACACCGATTTGTATGACAATTTTGAAAACAATCCATATTCACATGCATCACCATTTGCGCGGCTCTTGGAAAAAGGAAAAGTCCAATCGCTTACGCAAGTAGGCATTCGCACGCTTACCAACCACCAGCGTGAACAAGCCAAACGTTTTCAGGTAAAGATCATCGAGATGAAAGATTTCAATTTTGATTTTATTAAACACTTGAAAGGTCCACTTTATATCTCACTGGATTTGGATGTACTCGATCCGGCCCTCGCACCGGCTGTATCGCATCACGAACCGGGAGGTATGTCTGTCCGCGAATTGATTCACATCATTCATCAAATCAAAGTGCCTGTGGTTGGTGCTGATCTCGTGGAATACAATCCCATTCGCGATCACCAAAATATGACGGCCATGGTGGGATATAAGATGATGAAAGAGGTGATACACCTTCTATCTCTAACGAATTGAACTTTTTCAATCAAGCGATTGTCGTGCAGAGGATACTTTGCTGAACATCCAAATCGTAACTTTGTTTTTATTGCACTTAACCTACCAACATGGAAAGCACCTATTACAACCCGGAAGACCTTAAAAAATTTGGCAGCATTGGCGAGTGGGAGAAAAACCTGGCTGATAAATTTTTCTCATACTATGGCGATGTTTTTAAAGAAGGTGACTTAACAGCCCGCGAAAAATCGCTGATCGCACTGGCCGTAGCACACACCATTCAATGCCCTTATTGCATTGATGCCTATACGCAAGATTCACTCGAAAAAGGTGCTACCGAAAAAGGAATGATGGAAGCCGTTCACGTAGCAGCAGCCATCCGCAGTGGCGCCACATTGGTGCATGGTGTGATGATGATGAACAAAGCCAAAAAAATTTCCATGTAAAGGGTACTTTATTCCAGCATCCAGTTTCAAGTATCCAGCATTTTACCCATGATCAAATCCCTTCATGCTCGTCATCATCAACTAGCGCAACAAGAGCGACAAGTAGAGTGGCTGAGCAACGGCGTTTTTAAAGAAAACAAATTACCCACCTTTCAGCGAAAGCTTGAACAGTCCGGGCAATTTCCGCTGCGCTCTGAAGCCATTGAAATTTTTCAAATCAACATCGGCTACATGTGCAATCAGGTTTGCAAACATTGCCATGTAGATGCAGGGCCCGATCGCAAAGAAATAATGACGCGCGAAACCATGCAGCAATGTCTGGATGTGATGGAGAGCGCAAAAATCAAAACGCTTGACATTACAGGCGGTGCACCGGAAATGAATCCTGATTTTCGTTGGTTAGTATCAGAAGCACACAACCGTGATGTGCAGGAAATCATTGTGCGCTCGAACCTCACAATCTTTTCCGCTAATCCAAAATTCAACGACCTACCGGAGTTTTTCAAACAACACACTGTGCGGGTGTGTTCCTCATTGCCATTTTACAATGCCGACAAAACCGATCGCCAAAGAGGCGAAGGGGTATTCAGTGATTCTATCAAGGGATTGCAAATGCTCAATGCGGTTGGCTATGGAAAAGAAGGAAGCGGGCTGATCCTTGATTTGGTCTACAACCCCACCGGTGCGTTTCTTCCGGGCGATCAAAAAGCACTGGAGCGTGATTTCAAAAAAGAATTAAAAAATCATTTTAATATTGATTTCAATCAACTCTTTACGATCACCAACATCCCCATCAGTCGTTTTTTAGATTTTCTGATTGAGTCGGGCAACTATGAAGGTTACATGGAAAAACTGGTGAATGCGTTCAATCCAGCAGCTGTTGCCGGAGTGATGTGTAAGAACACCATCTCCATTGATTGGCAAGGCAATATGTATGATTGCGACTTCAATCAAATGCTAGGACTGAAAGTAGAAAAGACAGCAAGCCAACATATTCGCGAATTCTCATTAGCATCATTACAAAATCGAGAAATAGTAATCAACCAACATTGTTTTGCATGCACAGCCGGTGCGGGTAGTAGCTGTCAGGGAGCTACAGTTTAAAATTTTAGATTGTCAGGTTAACCCAAAATAATGCTACCGATAAGTTATCGTTTTAATTTAGCAGGTGCTACTAATTTTTGAATTCGTTTATGGCTGATTCGAATGGGGGCAATGGTTGCATCTACCCTGCCAACTGATTCTTTAGACCATCCATTTTCAGACGTTAAATTCACTTCTTCAAGTTTAAGTTTTAGTTGATTTTGGTATTCTACAAGTTCTTTCCTCGCTCTTTTATGTTTAGAAGAAAACAGGGTGGAAGATTTTTTTATTCTACCGGTCAGTAAGCCTACTGTTATCTGTAGGGAGTCACTTAATTGAGTTAGTGATTCGGTAGCTTTTTTCCTTTCCTGCGCTATTCTCTCCACATTGCCCGACTCGAGTTTTTCGGATTGGGCATAGATTGAATAGGTTGATGAAAGTACAAACAGGATAATCACTAAAAATGATGTCTTCATAAATAAGGTATTTACCTCTCTCATGATAAATCCGTGCCGCAATCCAGTTTGATCGAAAAACTACTCACACGTCACACTGCATACATGTATGCGTATTTAATCGTGAACAATGGCATGAGAAATTGTAGATTTTTATGCCCAATGCAGTGGCGATAACGGGCAGGATTTTGCAAAAAAAAACAACATAATACTATTGAACCCTTAAACTTGCAATTCCAACAGCCGAACAGAAATATCTTTTTGCTGAATATTCTTGTCATTTATTTTAAGTTTACTTTACCAAAAGATATAAAGTCATAAAGTTCATGCGTCCATATGTACTAAAAGAGACCAACTGGAAAGCCATTCAGCAAACAAAGTTTGACGTGGCTGTGTTGCCATGGGGTGCTACCGAAGCGCATAATTATCATCTCCCCTACGGCACCGACATCATCGAAGCAGAAGAAGTAGCGGCTGAGGCAGCACGGCTAGCGTGGGAAAAAGGCGCGAAAGTAATAGTGTTGCCATGCATTCCGTTTGGTGTGAACACCGGCCAGTTTGATGTAACCCTGGACATCAACATGAACCCGAGCACTCAACTGGCCGTTTTACACGATGTGGTTGATACACTTAACCGTCAGGGCATTCATAAACTCGTTATCTTCAACAGTCATGGTGCGAACCATTTCAACAATGCGATTCGGGAGTTGGGGTTGAAATTTCCGGATATGTTTCTGTGTGCTTGCACCTGGTTCAACGTGGCTGATCAAAAATTATTCTTTGAAAACAAAGACGACCATGCCGGTGAGATGGAAACGAGTGTGATGATGCACCTTCGTCCGGAGTGGGTGTTACCGCTATCCGAAGCCGGAGATGGCAAAGCGAAGCGATTTACATTTAAAGCAATACAAGAAGGATGGGCGTGGGCCGAGCGCAGATGGACGAGCGTAACGAAAGACACAGGTGTAGGCGATCCCAGCAAAGCTTCCGCTGAAAAAGGCAAACGTTTCTTTGAAGCCACCACCCAAAAAGTAAGTGAGTTCTTTTTCGAGCTAGCCAAAACCGATCGGAAGGATTTTTATAAATAACTTAATTTTCAAATCACCTCATTTTCAAATTATCTCATTTTCAAATTAACTTATGCTAAAAGAAATCAATGAAGCCACCGAGTATCTAAAAAAACATGGTGTTGATCATCCTGAAATCGGAGTAATACTGGGAACGGGCCTGGGTAATTTATTCGTAAAAGAAATTAAGAACCCCATCGAAATCAATTACAATTCCATTCCACATTTTCCGGTATCTACTGTTGAGTTTCACAAAGGCAAACTGATTTACGGAGAAATCAAAGGAAAGAAAGTACTGGCCATGCAAGGCCGATTTCACTATTACGAAGGCTACAGTATGCAAAAAATTACGCTACCCGTGCGCGTGATGAAAATGCTCGGCATCAAAAGCCTGTTGATTTCTAACGCAGCCGGCAACATGAATCTGAAATGGAAAAAAGGTCAATTGATGTTGATCGATGATCATATCAACCTGCAACCGGACAATCCTTTGCGTGGCGAAAATTTTGAAGTGCTGGGACCGCGTTTTCCGGATATGAGCGAACCTTATTCCAAAAAAATCAACAAGCTGTTGTTGAAAATTGCTAAGGAGAAAAAGATAAAATTAAACCAAGGCGTGTATGTAGCAGTGATGGGTCCGAACCTGGAGACGCGTGCCGAGTACCGATTCTTGCACCAAATTGGAGCCGATGCCGTGGGCATGAGCACCGTGCCCGAAGTGTTGGTTGCCAACCACATGAGTTTACCTTGCTGTGCGATTTCGGTCTTAACGGACGATTGTGATCCGGATAATCTGAAACCCGCTGTAATTTCTGAGATTATTGAAACGGCTGGCAAAGCAGAAGCCAAGTTGACACAATTATATGTGTCTTTGATTAGTAAGCTCTAAATTCCCAAGCAACCTTTTGGTTTCGATTGGCGTCTAATGCACAAAACAGACGCTTATGAAACCAAGTTTACTCCTCCTGCTAGTAGGTTTTTATTTTACAGCACCCGCTCAAATGAAAGATGGCGACTCCAGCTTCGCCTCTTTATTTGCATTCTCCTCCTTTGCTCAATCGCAGAAAGAAGATGGTGAATTTCATTTGGAAAAAGAGTACAAAATCAACAGCACCGGACAATTACGCTTACATTGCTCCGATGCAAAAGTGACCATCAAAGGTTCTTCCCGCAGCACTGCTCACGTCAAAATTGACCGGGTTGTAGAGTCCAAGGGTCTTTTTTTTGGTGACCGTGAATTTTCGGTTGACGTTCAGGAAATCAATGGCAACCTCACGATCAAAGAGCGCTCACAAGGCAGCGTAGGAATGATTGGCTATTATCATGTTAAATACACAATTGTCATTGAAGTGCCGGAAGGCATCAGCTTGGATGTGAATGGCGATGATGGCGACTATACACTCACTTCGATCAACGGAAAAATTGATGTGAATTTAGATGATGCCGATGTTCAGTTGTTTAGTTGCAAAGGAAATGATTTCCGTTTTCGCTTAGATGATGGTGACATACGGATGGATCAGGGTCGTGGCATGTTGGAAATTGATGGCGATGATTCCGACATTGAAATCAGAAATGCCAACTTTACCAGCGTGGTGGCTGATGTGGATGATGGTGATTTTATTATCGAAACCACCCTTGCCGATAATGGCAAATACTCCATTGATGCGCAGGACGGTTTGATTTCTTTTACGGTTCTATCCGGAGGCGGTACGTTTGATGTGCGTCATGATGACTCCCGCGTCACTGCCGAAAATGGATTTGTGTTACAAGATAAATCCGAAAGTCGTACTCGTTTTGAATTGCCGAACGGTAAAGCCCAAGTGGATCTGCGTGCTGATGATGCACGCGTGAAGCTCGCCCGATTATAATTTAAAAATTATTTTCCCTTCGCATTGAATTGATCTTGCAAAGAATGGGGTAGATTATCAAAATTTTTAAAAGTGATGATAACAACTCCATTCTTTCCATTCTCTGCATATTGATCAAAAGCTTCTTTATCTTTCAATACCTGCATCGACTCGATATTAATTGCATCTAGTTTATCCAGATCCAATCCATCCTGATCATCGGCTTTGAATTCCAATACACGATCATTCACTTTCAAAACAAGGTATGGTTTCTGCTTAGCGAATAGCTTAACCGTGCCGTAATTTGGTTCTTTGTCTTGTGCCGCCCCTGAAATTGAAATCATCACCATCAGGCAAAGCGCTAAAAGAAGAGAGTTGGTTTTCATAGCAATTTTTTTTGTCTTTAAGTTAAGCCTCATTTTACACCTCACCTCACTCCTCTCCACAAGAGAGGAAGTCAGTAGAGCTTAACTTAACGACCTTGTTTTAAATGTTACAAATCTTGATCGCGTTCTTTAGCGAATTCAATTTATCCTTGTGTGCAGGTATAAACTCTTGCGCTACATATCCTTTAAATCCAGTTTCCACAATGGCTCGCATGATAGCAGGATAGTACAGTTCCTGGCTCTCGTCAATCTCATGGCGGCCTGGAACACCACCCGTATGAAAGTGCGAAATGTATTGGATGTTTTTGCGGATGGTGGCAATTACGTCCCCTTCCATGATTTGCATGTGGTAGATATCATATAGCAACTTGAAGTTTGGTGAGCCAAGTTTTTCACAAAGTCTTACTCCCCATGAAGTGTAGTCGCACTGATAATCTTTGTGATCTACTTTGCTATTAAGCAGTTCCATCGACACGAGCATGTTGTATTTCTCCGCCACCTTCATCACCGGCTCCAGTCCTTTGGCGCAATTCTCTAAACCTTGCTCAGATGATAAACCATTTGCATTTCCGCTGAAGCAAATCACATTCTTCAATCCGGCATCGGCCGCTTTCGGAATATTAGCCGTATAGTCTTTCAACAGCTGCTCGTGAGAGCCAGGGTTATTGAACCCGCGCTGTAAGCCCCAATCATTCGCATAAGCCATCGCGCATGTCAATCCATATTTTGCGGCAGTAGCCCACTGACTGGAGTTCAATAAATCAATGGATTTAATGCCCATTCCCTTAGCTGCTTCACATAGTTGCTCCAGAGGGATATCGCTGTAGCACCACTGACAAACTGAGTGATTGATTTTTCCGTCTATATCTTCCGGCAAGGCCATCATAGAGTTGGCGATTTGAGGTAGTGTAAAGGTGGCGGCAGCGCTGGCTGCCATTGTTTTTAATGCTTGCTTTCTGTCCATAGGTAAAAGTTGGTGGGACTAGTTACAAATTCGGATAGTAATATTCAACGGAATGTTGATGGAAATCTTATTTCATTTGCTGGAATCGTTCCCAGTTGCCTATTCCATGACATTAACATCGAATTAATTGACTGTCGATCCCGATAAAAAATTTCAAAAATTCAAATAGACAAATACCTTAACTTTGCAGGTATCATCTAATGCTATGGAGACCACCATTCGAATCAACACAGATCTTTTGACTCCTGAAATAATGGAGGGGATCAAAAAAATGTTTCCTCATAAAACAGTCGACATTACTATTCATTCTGCCGATGATACGGAGTATATTTTAGAGAATCCTGCATTCGCAAATGAGCTTAAAGAACGGATGGAAACCTATCAAAGTAAAAGAGAAAGCATCTTACTAAAACCGGAAGATTTAGTATGAGTGGAGTTCGGAACATTGAGTTTGTTCCCAAAGCTTTCAAAGAATATCAAAATTGGATTGAAACCGATCGTAAGACGGCCTTGCGAATAGGTGATCTGATTAAAGATATCTTAAGGAACCCATTTGAAGGAATAGGAAAACCAGAAGCTCTCAAGCATCAATTTAAGGGAGCTTGGAGCAGAAGAATTGATCATGAACACCGCTTGGTCTATTCTGTTACAGAAACATCTATTGTTATTTATTCCTGTTACTCGCATTATCAATGATCACTTCTCATTTCGATAAACCACGCCATCCTTCATCACAAATTTCACCTTTCGCACATCCGAAATAACTTTGGATGGATCGCCCAGAACAATCACAATATCCGCTTTCAATCCTTCTTTTAAACTTCCCACTTGATTTTCCAAATGAAAGGCCTTGGCATTGACACTGGTAGCGGCACGTAACACTTGCAATGGCTGCATTCCATACTCTACCATCAACTCCATCTCCAACGCATTTTCACCATGCGGAAAAACACCCACGTCACCTCCCATGCCAATGGCCACACCGCTGGCAATGGCTTCTTTAAAACTTTTCTTTTTGTTGGTCACGTTGGCAGGCTCTGCGGTTACACCTTTTTTCCAACCGCGGTATTGTGAAATCATATCAACAGCCGCGATGGTAGGAATGTACGTCACGTTATGCTCTTTCATCAACTTGCCAATTTCCACATCAATAAAATCTCCGTGTTCGATCGTTTCTGCTTCGGCCATCACTGCTCTGCGAATGGCCTCTTTTGATTTGGCATGACATACCATTACACGTCCGCTACTGCGCGTTACTTCATTGATCAATTTCAATTCATCGAGTGTAAACGAAGGCTGATCTTCGCCTTGCAAACCCCACCGATAGTCGGCATAAATTTTTATGAAATCGGCACCTTTGCCAATTTGGTCGCGCACCACCCGCACCAAGTCGTTGCCATCGGCAGGCTCCGCACCAAGCATAATTTCCTGATCGTGATCGTATCCTTTCGGTCCGTATGATCCAGTAGAAACAATGGCGCGTCCGGCTACCATCAATCTTGGACCCGGAATAATTCCTTCGTTGATGGCACGTTTTAATGCCACATCCGAATAGCCTGCGCCTTCCGTACCTAAATCTCGGGCGGTAGTAAATCCGGCCATCAATGTGTTTTTTGCATGAACGGTAGCGCGCGCAGTTCGGTACGCATCGGTTTCTTTTAACACTTGTGTATCCCAATCAGCAATGTTGTACGGATAGAGGAGCAAATGCGAA
>JAJTHV010000034.1 GCA_021300095.1 Flammeovirgaceae bacterium
CTTTTTGCGAAAGCTTACAGCCGTCTGACGCCTGCATTGGCCAAGTAAGGAAGGTAATCTTTAGTAATTGAACCCAGATTATGCAATAGAAATTCTATTGCATAATTGACGAATGAAAATCAACGATTCAGCCCCAAGTAAGAAAACCAAGTTGGTGATTTTCATTGTCAGGGTTTAACCTTGACATCCGCCTCAGGCGGATCGTCAACCCCCTGGGCAAACTATGCATTCCTAATGCATAGTTTGGGTTGAATGGAGAGGGCACGCGTTCGGAAACGCGCGCACAACTAATTTGTGCTATGACGGATTGCTAGAACTTAGAAAAAACCGTCAGGTCGGAAGACCTGACGGCACCAAAACTGAGGGGCGCGTTGGACTTTCAGTTATTTTCCTTTTTGTCCGAAACATGATTTACGCTCCTGTCCAGTGGCAGGCCGTAAGCCTCAGGATGCAAATACTTTCCTTTCTCCTTGGCCGGTTTTTCCATTTCTGGTACTACCCTATTTTGCTCCGCGTATGGATCTTTACGAATACCAGTTACTTGCCAACTGACCTTTATATTGGGTTTGTCAGTCTTAATCACAAATTTATTTTCGTTGACTTCCGATGCTACGATAGCTTGGGCAAACGCGCCAATCACGGTCAGTTGGTACCGGAAATCTTTGTTCAAAGATTCGAAATAAGCAGGTAGTTTAACGGTTGCGTTGCCATCCACGTCTGTCGTAATGTTGCCATTGTAAACGTTCATCATGTCAGGGCTCTCCACAAAGCTGTGGTATAAGTATTTGTTTTCGGGGTCTTGGGGATGATCAATCTTAAAGGTTCCAGAACCTTTTGATAAATTTCCCGCGATAGCTACGTTGCCATTAGCACCTATAGACATTTGTAGCAAACTAGAGGTTGTACCAGTTGCGGCATAAAATCGATGCTGGGATCCTGTGTTGTTGGGAATTTGATACCTGAATTCACCGCCATTAACGCCAAAACCATAGTATTCGTGATCATTGTTTGCAGACTCCCAAAGCACCAACTTACGGTTGCCTGTAACGTTGGCGAATTGGAGTTGTGCATTCGGGAGGATAGTGCCGATCCCCACATTTCCAACAGCGGTAATGGCCATTCTGTTGGCAGCATTGGTTTGAAAGTACATTGCTGCGTTTTCGTTATTGGCAATAAATGCTTCTTGCGATCCAGCGCCACTCAACCCTAAGGTTAGTCCATTTGGTGAGGGGTTGTTCGTTATTCTCAGAAAATTACCCGCAGCAGATGGTTCGTTGATATGAAGGCGGTTAGTTGGAGCAGAAGTTCCTATGCCCACATTGCCACCGACCAACGTCAATGTTTGTGAATTGGCCAACGAATTGCTATTGCCTAAGAATAGCCGATTGGTTCCGCCTTGGGAAGCGATGTAAGCATCCCCCGCTCCACCACCCCCACCAGACACACCCATTTTTAAACGATGGGTACCATCTCCAATCGAGAAATCTCCCTCTGAGTTTACCAAATCCCATTGCCCGAGGCTTACATTTAGTTTGGATATAGGTGTAGTTGTGCCAATACCAACGTTACCATTTTTCAAGACGGTAAGGGCGTTACTTCTGCTAGAAAAGTCCGTGCCATTGCCGATGACGAACAGGCGGTCACTGGCGGTGAAGCTGGTGGTGCTCGTGGGTGTGTAATCGATATTGAATATACCCACAGCGGTTTCACCAAAAGAGCGGGCGAAAAGGCCTCGACCCCCTGGTATGGAAGACATTAGACCAGACGCGAGGTTGTTACCGCCACCTGAAACCGCACTGTAGTCTCCTGTAGCACCGTTGAATTCGCCTCCACCCACAAAAGAATTGGCACCCGATGCCGTATTGGCATTACCGCCTACAACAGCGGACCGAAAACCAGACGCCACGTTTACCTCGCCAGATAGTACACCGGCAGCTTCTCCAGATGCAGTTGCATTTCTGCCACCAGCTACAACAGCGCTATTACCATTTGCTAGATTGTTATATCCACCACCGACTGTCGCAAAACTTGAGGTTGCCTTATTCAAGTTTCCACCTGAAACAGTAGCGGCAGCTGCGTTTGCTGGATCAGCGTCATTATTCCCTGCAACGTTTAAAGCGCCACCACCAATGACACTGTGGTTATCAGTGACTTGATTGATCTGGCCGGAAAAACCACCGCTCAATATTGCAGAACCAACTACACCAGTCGTGATGGTATTTCCGGAGTAACCAGCGAGGATGTTGGGGGCTGAAGTAGCATTTGTAAAGGAAATGCGCATTGCCTGTTGGTTGTTTACCCGTATGGTGAAAGGAATATTATCGGTGGTTCCAATAAAATTAGTGCCATCCACAGTTCCTGCATTTCCAGTTATGCCCCATCCACTGCTGGCTGCCCAGGTTAAATTACCTGCTCCGTCATTGGTTAAAACTGAATTCACGACTCCCTGTGTAGCCGGGAAAGAAGTTGTAATGTTATTAATCTTAGTAATGTTACCCGTAGCGTCAACCACAAACTGGCCGGCAGAACCGGTTGTTAATGTGCTGGTGGTTGATACCGCTTGCGCACCAAAAGCAGGATTGATTTTCGCACCATTGATATTGGCTGTGCCATTAATGTCGGCATCGACAATCGTGCCGTCTGTAATATCAGCAGAGGTTACAGTTGTAAGGGTAGTGATATCACCAGCACCCAGAATAGAAGTGCCATTGATTGTTTTTACATCTGTTCCGGAAACCACCGCTCCGATAGTTGTTCCATCTGATTTTACTAAACCGTTGATTGCTTTTACCGTTGGATCGGTTTCTGTTCCTGTCGGAAGGTTGATTAATTGAGAGCCGTCTATGGCCGGAAGTTTAGCGGTTCCATCTAACTGAACAATTTGGTTCGCTCCAGTACCGACATTTACATCAAGCGTTCCGCTCGTAGTAATTGCCGGACCTGCTACAAGACCAGCACCTCTGGTAATGCTGGTAACCGTTCCGCTGCCACCTGAAGGAACCCATGCTAAATTTCCTAAACCATCGTTGGTTAATGAACCCGATGCAGTGGCCGGCCACACGGATGTGCCGATGGTAAGTCCGGTTACAGTAGCTGCACCGGTTGATAATGTGCCGGTCGTTGTTAAGTTATAGGCTCCGTTGGTATTCAATACGTTAGCAATATTGGCTCCTGTAGCTGCATTATTTTGCAATGTTAAACCGGAAGCAAAATCGCCAACAACATCACCCACCGAATTGGGAAATGATCCATTGGATAAAATTCCCGCTGCGGGGTTAAGATCAGCCACTCCGATTGAAGCATCTGTTATTTCAGCAGAACCGACTGTATTTAATGTTGCTAAAGTTCCTAAGCCCAAAGCCGTTCGGGCTCCTGGCGCTGTGGTAGCTCCGGTGCCACCATTTGCGATTGCCAATGTGCCGGACGAAATATTGGTTGCATTCAAATTGGTCAACGCAGAACCGTTTCCATTCGGTGCCAAATAATCGGTGCCTGCTGTAGCTGCGCTAATGATTGTGCCATTGGATTTTACTAATCCATTAATGGCGGTTACAGTTGGATCGGTTTCCGTAGTGACAGCGGTAA
>JAJTHV010000082.1 GCA_021300095.1 Flammeovirgaceae bacterium
ACATTTGAAATTTGTGTGATAAACTTGGCCGAGGCATCCGGATCTTTGTATACCAATGTGGAGAGCACATTGAAACAGTTGAACATAAAATGCGGATTGATCTGATTACGCAAAGCTTCGAATTGCGCCTCCATGGTAATCTTCTTCAAGTGTTCTGTTTCCAACTGCGCCTTCTTCAATTTGTTCATAAAAAAGACAATCGCATTTATACAATGCAAAAACAGGTTTACCCGAAAACCAAATCCCATTAATAGTTTCGTGTTATCGTAATCAACAATCACCGGCACGTGCAACAAAACATCCATCACGACTAATGACACTGCTGAGGCAATGATCACGTTCACAAGGCTCAGTAGAAACAAGATAATGAGCGGATGCGCTTTCTTTACAATGTCAATGCTACTTTGGATTTTGCCCAAGACCGATTCTGAAATTCGGTTCAGTTCCCAAAGAAACAGTACAACAATTCCCAATGCCAAAAACAAGTAGGCACCGCTAAACTGTTTGGTAAGCAAACTTTCACCTACCGTCAATTGCAAATTGATATACGAATAGACCGTAAGAAAAAGGACGAACAGGTAGCGGTAGCGGATGCCGAACACGGGATGGTTGATAAATGTGGAACTAAATTACGATTCAAAAATTAAAACAAGAAGCTCTCCGATGTGCTTCTGGTAAAACACATCCGGAGAACTTCTGTTCTTGTGATCTTCTATTATTTATGGAAGTAATACTTTGTCGATGGCGTGAATGACTCCGTTCGTTCCCAACACATTAACCAAAGTAGGTGTTGTCCCTAAAATGTTTGCCACAACTCCACCGCTGGTTACAGTTAGATTAGTAGCGTTGATTGCAATGTCACCATTCAATGATGCTACGTTTCCGGTTACCAAATCTCTGGAGAAAACGCGGCCAGTTGCAGTAGTAGGGCTAGAGATGATGTGCTTTTGAAGCACTGCTACTAATGTATTTCCGTCTACAGTGGTCAAATTAATTCCGGACGCTTCGAATGCGGCATCAGTGGGAGCAAACAAGGTAATGTTTGCGCTAGCATTGGACGCTGTTGCCAAAATATCAGCTGCCTCTGTGCGGCTCAACGCCTGAAGTAATTTGGTAAATTGTGGAGCGGTTGCCGTAGATAAAGCAGTGGCAATTTGTGCGATTGTTTGTGATGGAGGCGAAAGTGTGCGATCAATCACGTGCACCACTCCATTGCTGCCAATGATATCGGTTTGCGTTACCTTAGTGCGGCCATTGATAAATACACCGGTTGCACCGCGGTTGCTCAAATAGAATTTACCTTGAAGTGTAGTAATTTCCGAATTTACCGGAGCTGTGTTTGTTGGCAAGTTAGCTGCTCTTATTTCGCTGTTAAGCACGTGGTATTTCAAAATTTTATCTAACTCAGCTTGTGCAGGCAATGTAGTAATGCCCGCAGCAGTAAAGGCTGCGTTGGTAGGAGCAAAGAGCGTTTTCTTTGACGAGTTTAATAAAGTGGTTAATATCTCCGGGCTGGCAGCATTCACCGCAGCAATAAGTGTTGTAAAATCTTTATTGAAATAAGCGGGTGCTACAATGGTACCTACAATAGGAGCGATGCTTGGATTAACCAAAACCGCATCCACCACATGTACTACACCATTCGAGGCTTGCACATTGGGTGTTGTTACGTTCACTGTTGTGTTAAGCTTTAAACCACTGGTTAATGTGATGGTAATGTTTTCGTTGGCCACGGTGTTGCGGGTGCCGGCAACCAATTGAGTTGATTGAAGTGCGGCAGTCGATATCACATGGTATTGCAAAATTTTCTTCAGCACTGGATCAGGCACGTTGTCCAAACTAGTTTGGCCGATGGCTGTTAGCAAACTGGCGAAAGCCTGGTTGGATGGTGCAAACACGGTAAATGTTCCGCTGCCGCTTAAGGTTGAAACCAAATCCGGGAAACGATTCAATGCAGCTACCAGCGTGGTGAGTTGGGTGTTTCCTTGAGCCAGTGTTACAATGTTTTGGCTGGGGGCGGGTGTGGTTTTGTTATCATCGCAGCTAGTGGCCAAAAGACAAAAGCATGCCAGTAATGCCGCTGCTACTGCACGCAGTCGAATTTGAAAATGATGTTTGATTGTGTTTTCCATTGTTTTTAAGGTTTTGTTTAGCTCTTAAACCGCTTTTGGCGAAAGTTGTGATACAGGTTTTGTGCCTACCTCGTGAATGGAAGAGTGAACGGTCACATAAAGAGAGTGAACCGCCCAGCACAGAGCCTTTGAAATATCTGTTTGGTGTACCTATCTTGGAAGATTAAAAACTAATAGATCCATAGCTTCGTTCTAGAATTGCATGACAGAGGGGATTCAAGATATTCATCAGAAAGTAACAGCCTTCAGGCGTAAGTATTATCTCAATCTGTTTATCAAAGGAGCTGTGCTCACCATCACACTGGTGTTGGCGTATCTGGCTCTTGTGAGCGTGATTGAATACAACTTGTGGCTGGGCAAAGGCGTGCGCTTTTTGCTTTTCACCACATTCTTTGCATTAGTGGCTTTTTGCATTTTTCTCTTCCTGCGGGCTCCACTGGCATGGTGGATTTATAAACGCGGCCTAGGCGAAGAGCAAAGTGCCCGTATGATCGGTCATCATTTTCCGGGCATTGGCGATCGACTGGTGAATGTTCTTCAATTGGCCGCCTCGTCTTCCGGCTCTCTGGCACAAGCCGGCATCCAACAAAAATCAAATGCCTTTAAAAACATCTCTTTCGAGGAGGCCATCAACTTCCACGACAACATCAAATACTTAAAATATTTTGGCGCAGCCATCGCCTTTGTTCTTTTATTAATCATCATCGACCGATCCATTTTCACACAAAGCACCAGGCGCATCATTCAATTCAATCAAGAGTTCTCGCCTCAGGCTCCGTTCACTTTTCAGGTCGGTAATCCTTCTTTGTCAGCATTCTTCAATGAAGATTTTACATTACAGCTTTCGCTGAAAGGTAGCTCCATACCCGAAAGTGCGTATATCGTAATTGGCAACCAGCGCTGGAAGATGGAATCAATCGGAACGGGTCAGTTTTCATACCTCTTTGAAAAATTGCAAAACGAAGTTGACCTGCAAATCGAGGCAGCCGGATTTTATTCGGAGCGTTACAAGATTGAAATCATCAACCGCCCCGAGGTAACTAAAATAAATGTGCAACTCACCTTTCCGTCTTACCTGGGTAGAAAAGCCGAGCGCATGACCAACGTGGGTAATCTGGAAATTCCGGAAGGAACCAAAGTAACCTGGCAGGTGGGGACCGCCAACGCAAGCCGTGCAAAAATTACATTCAGCTCGGGCCTGGGTGAAAACGAGATGCCAATGGTGGATGAGCAGCTTTTCAACTTCAGCAAAAACATCAAAGATCCCGATCAATATTCGATTCTGCTGGAAAACGACAAGAGTAAAAACAAAGAGCAAATCAGTTATTCCATTGCAGTCGTTAAAGATCAGTTTCCACAAATTGTGGTGGACAACCTGCAAGACTCGATTCTCTTTAAAAATATTCTTTTGGGAGGATCACTTACGGATGATTATGGTGTGACCGAATTAAAACTTCAGTATCAGATCATTAAAGGAAATAAAGAAGCTCCACTGAAAACCACGATCATTCCGCTCAACTCCAACCGCAACCAGCAAAATTTCTTCTATGAGTGGAAGATCGATTCGCTCAAGTTGCAGCCGGGCGACAAAGTAAATTACTATTTGCAAGTGTGGGACAATGACGGAGTGAACGGCCGCAAGTCCACACGCTCGGCCGGTTATGTCTTTGCCCTTCCGGGCGATGAAGAGTTGAAAGCCGATATAGCTCAATCGCAACGGAATGCCGAAAACAAAATCGATCAGAGCATTCAAAAAGTGAAAGACCTCAAGCAATCCATTGACGAGGCACAAGAGCGATTGAAAGGAAAACAAAGTTTGGATTGGCAGGACAAGAAAATGCTGGAAGAGCTTGTTCAGCAAAAAGAAAAGTTAGATCAGGCCATTCAGCAACTGAAAAAAGAAAATAGTCTGCTCGAGCAAAAGAAAGAAAGCTTCACGGAAGAGAGTGAGCGCATCCGCGAGAAATCGGAGCAGATCCAAAAGATTATGGACGAGCTGCTCGATGAAGAAACCAAAAAGCTTTTTCAGGAATTGGAAAAGTTGTTGAAAGAAAATGCCGATCCCTCGCAGATGCAAAAGTTGCTCGACAAAATGGATCGTAAGGAAATCAACATGGAAAAAGAGTTGGAGCGCACGCTGGAGCTCTTCAAACAACTGCAATACGATTACAAACTGGAGCAAGCCATTTCTGAAATAAAAGAGCAAAAACAGAAGCAAGAAAATCTTTTGGAAAAAACCCAGGAGCTGGCCGGAGAAAAACCAGAACCCAAAGAGAGCAAGGATTCAAAAGACGGAAAGCAAAATAAGGACGGAAAGCAAAACGAAAACAATCCGGACAAGTCCAACGACAACAACGGAAAAGAAAATGAGGGCAAAGAGAATGACGGAAAGAAAACGGACGAAAGTCAAAACAACGAAAAGCCGAGTGCCGAAAAGTTGGCCGAAGAGCAAGAGCAGTTGAAAAATGAAAATGAGCAATTCAAAGAAACCGTGAAGGAGCTAGAGAAGATGGGCGAAGAAATAGACGAAGCGCAAGACACACCTAGTGATCAACAAATGCAAGAGCTAGATGAGTCGCAAGAAAACAGCAAAGAGGAGTTGAAGAAAGGCAAACCCAAAAAGGCTTCGGAGCAACAGAAGAAGGCAGTAGAGCAGATGAAGAAGATGCAGCAAAAACTGGAGGGCATGCAAAATTCCATGGAGATGGAAATGGACATGGCCAACCTGGAAAGCCTGCGCCAGATTCTCCATGGGCTGATCAAGCTGTCCTACGATCAGGAGAATTTGATGAAAGAGTTTAATCAAGTACAACAGACCGACCCCCGTTATGTAACCCTTGGTCAGCAGCAGTTAAAGGTAAAAGATGATGCTAAAGTGCTGGAAGACAGCCTATTAGCTCTTTCCAAGAAGGATGCTTTCCTGGGTTCAGTAGTGACGAAGGAGGTAGGCGAACTAAACGACCATCTGGACAAAGCCACCTTGAATGTAAAAGAGCGAAAGAAAGGGAGCGCCAGCTCGGAGATGCAATTCTCAATGACAAGCATCAACAATCTGGCTTTGATGCTGAATGATCATTTTGACATGATGATGGATATGATGGCAAATGCCAAGCCTGGCAAAGGAAAAAAGAAAGGAAAACAAAAGATGCCCAATCTTGGTCAAATGCAGCAACAATTGAATCAGCAAATGCAGGAAATGAAAAAAGGCGGCAAGTCCGGCAGGCAACTGTCTGAGGAGTTTGCCCGTATGGCGGCAGAGCAAGAACGGATTCGCAGGGCCTTGCAAGAAATGCAGGAGAAGCTGAAACAAGAAGGCGGCAAAGTGCCGGGTGGAGATTTACCAGGCAAGATGGAACAAACCGAAATGGATTTGGTTAACAAGCAGATCACGGAGCAAACCATCCGCAGGCAAAACGAAATCATCACCCGACTACTGGAGGCGGAGAAATCAATGCGCGAGCAAAACCAGGATCAGGAACGAAAAGGAGAGACGGCAAAAGATTATACACAGGAAATGCCACGTGCTTTTGAAGAGTATTTAAGATTAAAAGAAAAAGAAGTAGAATTGTTGAAAACAGTACCTCCTCGGTTGTTTCCCTATTACAAAAAGGAGGTGAACGAATATTTTAAACGAATAGGGACTAAAGAGTAAAACAGAACCGCATTAGGCATTAAATGGCCGAGGCCCAAGTGATCACTAAAAAATCAATTGTAACGCATGAAGAAGATTAGTATTGAGATTCCTTCCTTAACCGAGAACATCCGGATGATTGAAAGCTTTATTGATAATGCGAAGGAGAAATACCATCTCAATGACGACATCTATGGTAACATTATGATTGCTGTGACCGAAGCGGTGAACAACGCCATCAAGCACGGCAATCAAAATAACTCAGCCAAGAACGTAGCCCTTTCACTTTCCTTTGATGATAACCTGATCAAATTCAAAGTTGAAGATGAGGGCAATGGTTTTGAATACGAAAATCTTCCAGACCCTACGGCACCTGAAAATTTAGAAAAGCCGGGTGGCCGAGGCATATTCCTCATGAAGCATCTGGCTGATGAAGTCGCTTTCCATGACAAGGGCAAAGTGGTAGAGCTTAGCTTTTATATGAACTAATGGCGGCTATTGAGTTTTTTTCAGAAGACATTTCGTTTACACTCTCCAAACCCCGTAGAACCAGCAATTGGATTAAGCGCATCGCTCAAAAAGAAAGGCGAGAGGTAGTCGCTGTTTCTTACATCTTTTGCTCGGATGCTTACCTGCTCCAGCTCAATCAGCAATACCTCAACCACAATACGCTTACTGATATCATTACCTTCGACTACTCTGAAGGCGCAAAACAATTAGAAGGAGAGATTTATATCAGCATCGATCGGGTAAATGAAAACGCAGAGAAGTTTAAGGTTTCATTTCAGGATGAGCTTGACCGGGTAATGATCCACGGTGTTTTGCACCTGATTGGGTACAAAGACAAGAAACCTGCCGACAAAGCCCTAATGCGCAAAAAAGAGGAAGCTTCCCTATCTTTGCGTAAATAGTTCCACGTGGAACCTATTTGAAATCAAATCCATCAGAAACGTGTTAAATGTTTCACGTGGAACTAACCAACTAAGATGTTTCAGGAATACGATGTAATTGTGGTGGGTGCCGGCCATGCCGGATGTGAGGCTGCAGCCGCTGCGGCCAACATGGGATCCAAAGTTCTTTTGGTGACAATGAATATGAACACCATTGCCCAGATGTCTTGCAACCCAGCCATGGGTGGTGTGGCCAAAGGCCAAATTGTGAGAGAGATTGATGCGCTAGGCGGCTACTCCGGGATTGTGTCTGACAAATCCATGATTCAGTTCCGAATGCTGAATCTCTCCAAAGGTCCTGCCATGTGGAGCCCACGCACACAAAATGACCGGATGCTATTTGCTGAAGAGTGGAGACTAGCTTTGGAATCAATGCCCAATGTCGATTTCTGGCAAGAGATGGTCAGTGGACTATTGGTAAAGGACAAGAGGGTAGTAGGCGTGCGGACATCCCTAGGAATAGAAGTAAAAGCCAAAGCCGTTGTATTAACCAACGGAACCTTCCTGAATGGAAAGATCCATATCGGGGAAAAAAACTTTGGTGGAGGCCGCACGGCAGAGAAAGCTGCCACGGGAATCACAGAGCAATTAATAGAACTGGGATTTGAAGCCGGTAGAATGAAAACGGGAACACCGCCCCGGATAGATGGCCGATCGCTGAACTATAGCGTGATGGAGGAACAGAAAGGGGATGAGAACCCCGGAAAGTTTTCTTACACCGATACCAAGCCCTTGGTAAATCAACGAAGCTGCTGGATCACCTACACCAATGAAGCTGTTCATAAAGAACTGGAAAAAGGCTTCGACCGATCACCCATGTTTCAGGGAAGGATCAAAGGACTCGGCCCACGATACTGTCCTTCTATAGAAGATAAGATCAACCGATTCGCAGAAAGAGATCGGCATCAGATATTCGTAGAGCCAGAAGGCTGGAAGACCATTGAGATCTATGTCAATGGATTTTCAACCTCATTGCCCGAAGACATTCAGTACAGCGCCATTACTAAGATACCCGGCTTTGAAAATGCGAAGATGTTCAGGCCCGGGTACGCCATAGAGTACGATTACTTCCCGCCCACACAGCTTAAAATGAGTTTGGAGACTCAACTTATTGACAATCTGTATTTTGCAGGTCAGATCAATGGAACTACCGGGTACGAAGAGGCCGCCTGTCAGGGCTTGATGGCAGGAATCAACGCGCACAACAAAGTTCATGAAAAAGAGCCACTGATTCTCAAAAGATCCGAGGCCTACATTGGCGTATTGATAGATGACTTAGTCAACAAAGGCACTCAAGAGCCTTACCGCATGTTCACCTCTCGTGCAGAATACCGGATCTTGCTGCGACAGGATAATGCTGACTTGCGCCTAACTGAAATAGGTCATAAGCTTGGTCTAGCTACAGACGATCGTTTTCAAAATCTTCAAAAGAAAAAAGACGCGATAGCTCAGCTCACAAAAGAACTGAAAGCACTCCGTGTAGAACCTGCTGTTGTAAATGACTCGCTCTCCAAGTTAGAAACCGCCACCATCAGCGAAAAGATGCCAGCCGAAAATCTTTTGAAGCGGCCGCACATTGGTATGAACGAACTGAAGAAGGTTGATGCAGAAATAGGGAAGGTGCTTGAAAAGTACGAAGAGGAAATTCTTCAGCAAGTAGAGATCATTACCAAGTACGAAAGCTACATTGACCGCGAACAAAAACTGGCTACTAAAATTGAAGGACTGGAAGACTACAAAATCCGATCCGACTTTGATTATGATCGAGTGAAGGCACTGTCATCGGAGGCCCGCGAAAAGCTCAAGAAAATAAAACCGGAAACCATCGGCCAACTTTCACGCATCAGTGGAGTTTCTCCGGCAGATGTTTCGGTACTCACCGTCTACATGGGAAAATAATGAACTTGGAAACTCTCACGCACTGCCCTCTTTGTGAATCGTCCGAATTAACAAATGTCTTAGTTGCCAAAGACTATACTACTTCACAAGAATCATTTCAGATTCAGAGGTGCGCGAACTGCCAATTTGTATTTACAAATCCGAGACCAGCGGCAAACGCGATCGGAAAATATTATCAATCGGATAGCTATATCTCACATACAGATGGTGGTAAAGGAATTTTGGATCGCGTATATGTGATGGCCCGAAATTTTACACTTCGGTGGAAAGAGCGATTGGTTAAAAAGCAACAGGCGCATGGAGAACTATTGGATGTTGGCTGCGGCACAGGTGAGTTCATCAACCACATGAAAACAGCGGATTGGCAAGTTACCGGAATGGAACCAACCGAGACTGCGCGCGAAAAAGCGTCACAAAAGATTCAGCAAAGAATTCACGCAGATCTTGAAAGTATCAATCATAGGTTCGATGTGATTACACTGTGGCATGTACTTGAACACGTACATGAATTGGACGCAACTGTGGAAAAAATAAAATCACTATTGAAGGAAAATGGCACAATTTTTATTGCAGTACCCAATCATGAATCACCGGATGCAAAAGTGTATCAATCGCATTGGGCAGCCTACGATGTGCCCAGACATTTGTGGCACTTTTCTAAAACCACTATGCAGTACCTAATGAACAAACATGGAATGAAAATAAATGAGATTGTCCCCATGAAATTGGATGCATACTATGTAAGCTTGTTAAGCGAGAAATATCGCTTTCCCGAGCAATCAAGTTTAGTCAATATGATAAAGGCAACATTACAAGGCTTCACTTCAAATCGAAAAGCATCCAAAGAAATAAATCATTCCAGCCTTATTTATATAATTAAGAAATGAAGTACTTCTGGGCCGCACTCATTCTTCTTGCATTTTCGCAATGCGCTAATCAGACATCGCCTGGAGGTGGTCCGCAAGACAAAAAGCCACCGGAATTGATTGAATCAAATCCCTCTAACAACCAAAAGAATTTTACAGCGAAAACTATTGAACTGACGTTTGACGAGTACATCAAATTGAAAAACCCGGATGAAGAAGTCTTAATTAGCCCTTCCATTGGGAAAGATGTAAAATACACCGCAAAGAAAAAGAAAGTCATTATCACCACGAAAGGAGAATGGAAAGAGAACACCACGTATAGCATTTCATTTCGCGAATCCATTCAAGACATCACTGAAAGTAATCCGGCAAATAATTTACGACTTGCTTTTAGTACTGGCCCAACTATTGACTCACTCGAAGTAAAGGGAAGAATTTCCGAAATCTTTAAAGAAGAAATACCTGACAAGATCACAGTAGCACTATACAACTCTGATACTTTTAACATATTCAAACATACTCCCACCTATTTCACCAGAGCGAACAAGAAGGGTATTTTCTCTATCCAAAATTTGAAACCCGGTGGCTATTATATTTATGCGTTCGATGACAAAAATAAAAACCTGATAGTAGAGAGTAAGTCTGAACGCTTTGGATTTAAAAAAGATAAAATCGAATTACCAACAAATGACAGTCTTCATATTGAATTGACGCATGTAGATACTCGACCATTCAAAGTGACAAGTTTCAGATCTTCCGAAAAAGTAGCAACACTTCGATTGAACAAAGCAACCACAAGTATCAAAGTCACGCCTTACAACAGACAGGACTTTCTCTATTATTATGGTAGCAAGCAAGATGAAATAGTGTTCCGAAGCCTACAAGAGGAAAGAAGCAGAGACTCTGTTTTATTAGACGTAATCCTTACAGATAGTTTAGGCATTCGTAAAGACACCTCTGTGTATCTGAAGTATACAAACTCAAGAATGTCAAAAGAGAAATTCAATGTGAGTCACTCAGCTTTGCAATATGATCAGGAAAAAAAGACAATCAGTCAAAGCATAAAGTTCAACAAGCTCTTATCAGGGATAAATTATGACAGTCTTTTCATTCAAATTGATACTACTTTCTCTCAACCAATTAATAATCAACACATTACATTTGATACTCTAAATTTAAGGCTATCACTGAATGTTGCTATCAACAAGGACACGATAAAATCAGCGCCCATACTTTTTTATGGCCAAGGAGCTTTTATCTCTATAGAACAAGATTCATCCAAAGCAAAGACGGAAACTATTCGTATTCTGAAACCAGAACAAGTTGGATCTTTGGCAATCAAAGTAGAAACAAAAGAACAATACTACATTATTGAACTAGTTGACAGATCCGGAAAAGTGGTATATAAAATCTTTAATATAAAAGATTACATTTTCAAAAATCTTGAACCCGGAGAATATAAAATCCGCATCACCATCGATAAAAATAATAACCAACAATGGGACGTAGGTAACTACTTTGTAAGAAGTGAACCAGAACGAATTATCATTTACAAAACATTCGACAAAAAAACCGCTACTCCGGTGCGTGCAAATTGGGAGGTTGGGCCATTGGTGATAACTTTCTGAAATAGATAAATACTTGTTGATAAATTAGTATCTATCCACAATTACGGACTGATCTTAGAAAGTTTCAAGAGAATTGTGGATAAACATGAACAAAACCACAAAGTAAATTCACATAAGTCCACGTGTAATAAGTTATCCACAATTCACAAAATAAGATTACCTTATCACCAAAGAAGTACAAAAAGTCAGATTTGAACAGAAAGAATTCCATAAGTTGTATACATCGAGATGAAGAAAAGGAGTTATCCACAAATGAACACGACTAACTACTATCAATTATTTTTTAAAAAATTAATTTGTAATACAATACTAGTATTCATTTGTGTACAGCTTTTTGCGCAAAACCAGCAAGAGATTCAAATTGCCAATGAATACTTAAGCAAAGGCGAAAAACCCAAAGCACTGGCCGCTTTTCAAACATTGGCCAAAGACTTTCAAAACATTCCGGTTATCCACAACAATTACTTAAACCTGATGCTGGACATGAGTCAGTTTAAGCAAGCGGAAGACTATGTTGAGAAAATTATTAAAAAAGATGACCGAATTACGTATCGCCTCGACTTAGGCGTAGTTTATGTTCGAGCAGGCGAATTGGCCAAAGCCGACAAGTACCTCAAAAGCATTATAAAAATTCAAATCGAAGATGTTTATAAAGCGAAAATAATCGCGGACTATTTAGCCTCAAAAAATTTAGTAGACTATGCTGTCTACAGTTTACAACAGGCGCGAAATGTTACGAACAGTCCGGCTTTGTTTGCGCTGGAGCTCGCCAATTTATACCGTATTCAGGGCAAGCGCACCGAAATGGTAAACGAGTATCTGGATTACGTAACGCAAACACCCTCGAACAGCGCGTACATTAAAAACCTGATGCAGCTTTTGATTACGAAGCCGGAAGAATTGCAAAGCCTGGAGCAAATTTTGTTGGATCGTGTGCAACAGTACCAACAGTCGGAAATTTATGCCGACCTGATTATATGGGTGAATCTGCAGCAAAAGAATTTTTACGGAGCCTTTATACAAGCCCGCGCCTACGATAAGCGATTTCGAAAAGAAAATTCGAAAACATTAGAAATCGCCCAAATCGCCCTGAACAATAAAGACTACACCAATGCCGATAAAGCGTTCTCGTATGTAATCAAAGAATTTGCCAACACCGAAAATTATTTGCCGGCACAGCTCGGACTTATCCGCACACGCGAAGCCAAAGTGAAAAAATCATTTCCGGTCAATAAAGACTCCGTGCGTTACCTGATTGCCGAATATGATAAATTTTGTTTGCGCTATCCGGAAAATTCGAATGCACACGAAGCGCGTTTGAACCAGTCGTTGCTGAAAGGATATTATCTAAACGAACTCGACTCGGCCGTAAAAGACATTTCGAAATTAATCACTAACCCAAAAGTGTCACTTGTGTTGCGCAACCAAGCGAAGATGGAGTTGGGCGATGTGTATTTGTTGAAAGAAGAACCTTGGGAGGCAACTCTCCTTTATTCACAAGTAGAAAAATCGCAGCGCGAAACGCCCCTAGGATATGATGCCAAATTGCGCAATGCCAAGCTTTCCTATTATAAAGGCGATTTCAAATTGGCCCAAGAGCATTTGGATATTTTGAAACAGGCCACTACCCGAGAAATCGCCAACGATGCCATGGATCTGAGTATGCGCATAAAAGAAAATACCGCGTTTGATACTACCGGTCTTTCTTTGCGCCAATTTGCCCACATCGAATTGTTAATTTACCAGAACAAAATGGATGTAGCGCAAAAGCAGTTGCAAAATTTTGAAAACGGAAAAGTATTGATGAAACAAGCCGAGGCATTTTTGTACGGCTTGATCGATGTGAATACGTTGGTGGAAACCGAGGGAGAATACATCTGGGTACAGCTACCGCCCGCCCGAATCAACAAAGAAATTATGGATGACTATTTTTGGTTGCAAGCCAACCTGAACATGAAGCAAGGAAAATTTGCAGAGTCTATATCCTTCTTGGAAAAAATCTTGGTGCAGTTTCCGGATGATGTGTATGCCGATGACGCCTTCTTTTTGCAAGGCGATATTTATGAAACACAAGTAGGCGATAAAAAAAAGCGAAAGAAATTTTCCGCGAGTTTCTCAATAAGTTTCCCGGCAGCGTATATGCAGCCGAAGCCCGCAAGCGCTTCCGTGCTTTGCGGGGCGATTTTGCGGAAGATAAAATAGTGAATTGAAACGAGTTCAGCCAAGGGGCCGTATTCGTATAGACAATATAGATAGTTTACTATTGCACTAAACCAATACCCCTATGAAACCAAAACATTTACTGTTGATGTTGGCTATTGTCGCCACTGCCGTTTCTCATTCCATCGCCCAAATGACGTTGCCACCCAATGGCAACAATCAAAAAAGTGAAGTCACCCAATACCTGGGCCTCGTAAAAGTTACCATTGAATATAGGGCATCTCTAAAAACCCGTTTTAAATTTTTTCACTTCCTAGTTTATCGAATTTGTTCTTTGCAATCTTAAAAAATAGTGATTAAGGGCTCTTTTGACTTTTTCTTTTCACCCTTGGCAGGATGATGATTGACCATTTGGTCAAACTATCGGCCATTCAAGTTCACTTTTATCTGCGTTAGCCTGAACAAATTGTAGGTGAGGTTCATTAAACCAATCGTTG
>JAJTHV010000427.1 GCA_021300095.1 Flammeovirgaceae bacterium
GGGTTCTCTGCTGCCTGCGTTAAGTCTGCGCCTGTCTCCATTCGAAATTAAATATCAATTTTGGCGTACTTCGCGTTCTTCTCAATGAAATCTCTGCGTGGAGCCACTTCATCGCCCATCAACATAGAGAATAAGTGATCTGCTTCTGCAGCCGATTCAATACTTACCTGCTTGAGTGTGCGCTTGGATGGATCCATGGTGGTAGACCACAATTGTTCAGGGTTCATTTCTCCCAAACCTTTGTATCGCTGCACACCTACGCTATCTTCATTCCCGCCTTTACTCATCTCTTTGATTAAGGCATCGCGTTGCTCCTCGTTCCAGCAATAGTTTTCTACTTTACCTTTCTTCAATTGATACAACGGAGGTAAGGCAATATAAACGTATCCTTGCTCTATCAAATCGCGCATGTAGCGGAAGAAGAAAGTCAAAATCAATGTCCGAATGTGACTTCCGTCCACGTCCGCATCGGTCATGATGATCACTTTGTGATAGCGGAGCTTCGTCAGATTGAGTGCTTTATTATCATCGGCTGTTCCAAAGCTTACACCCAATGCCGTGATCATATTCTTGATCTCGTCATTCTCATAGATTTTATGCTCTTGCGCTTTTTCTACGTTCAGAATCTTTCCCCGCAAAGGGAGAATAGCCTGAAAATTACGATCGCGACCTTGTTTGGCCGAACCACCTGCAGAATCTCCCTCGACCAAATACAATTCACAAATGGCGGGATCAGAACTGGCGCAGTCGGCCAACTTACCGGGAAGCCCGGTACCCGACAATACGTTTTTGCGTTGCACCATTTCGCGTGCTTTCTTTGCTGCAATACGGGCCTGAGCGGCCAGGATTACTTTGCTTACAATGATCTTCGCCTCTTTCGGGTTTTCTTCCAGAAAGTTTTGAAGCATCTCACCTACCGTAGTATCCACTACGCCCATTGCTTCAGAGTTTCCCAGTTTCGTTTTGGTTTGCCCTTCGAACTGCGGCTCTTGCACTTTGATGGAAATAACTGCCGTCAATCCTTCGCGGAAGTCATCACCGGAAATTTCAACTTTTGCCTTTTCCAACAAACCCGATTTATCGGCATACGCCTTGAGTGTTCGCGTAAGCGCCCTGCGAAATCCGGCAACGTGTGTTCCTCCTTCGTGGGTGTTGATGTTATTCACATACGAAACCAGGTTTTCGCTGTACGATGTGTTGTATCCCATGGCCACCTGCACCGGGATTTCAGACTTGGTGTTTTCGATGTAGATGGTATTTTGAATCAACTTATCCTTGGTGGAATCGAGGTACTCTACAAATTCGCGTAAGCCACGAATGGAATGAAACGAGTTTGCTTTCGGATTTCCTTCTTCGTCTTTCTCGCGCAAGTCTTTTAAGTTCAACTTGATGCCGGGATTCAAAAATGCCAATTCGCGCAAGCGGCTGGCGATAGTTTCGTAATTGTATTCGAGAGATAACGTGAAAATCTCCGGATCGGGCTTGAAGTGAACAGTCGTTCCTCTGCGCTCCGACTCGCCAATGACGCGCACAGGATATTGTGGCGTACCGCGGTGATACTCCTGCTCGAATATTTTGCCCTCGCGGTAAACTGTAGCCTTGAGCATGGTTGAGAGCGCATTTACGCGGGAAACACCCACACCATGCAATCCTCCGGATACTTTGTACGTGTCTTTGTCAAATTTACCACCGGCATGCAGCACCGTCATTACTACCTCCAGAGCCGAACGCTTTTCCTTTTCGTGCATATCGGTAGGAATACCACGACCGTTGTCTTCAACAGTGATTGAGTTATCTTCATTAATGGTCACATGCACCTCATCGCAATAGCCTGCAAGGGCCTCATCAATCGAGTTATCCACCACCTCATAAACCAGGTGATGCAAACCTTTTATACCGATGTCACCGATGTACATGGCGGGCCTTTTGCGCACCGCTTCCAGACCTTCTAAAACCTGAATATTATTAGCTGAATAATTGCCTTCGTTCCTTGCTTTTTCCTCGTTCATTTTGGGTTTTTAAATAACCTGCGAAAATACGTTTTTGGTATCTATTTACCGTATTTTTTGGCCATTAAAATGAAGTTTTTTTGAGGTAAAAAAGATCGGTAAACAGAGCGCTTCGGAATCATCAACTAAATTCTTAGTTTTGATGAAAATCAGGATTTATGAGACAAATTCCTTTGCTAGTTTTCCTAACTTTTTGCTGCCTCGAAAGTTGGAGTCAGCAAGTGGTAGAGTTTACCCGTGTAGACAAGAACGGAGTGACTAAAACCATTCGTACAGATCGACCTGATACACTCACTTCCCTTCCTCAACCTAAGATACTTGCCAGGAGTTCGCAATCCATTGATCAACTCATTTTTGCCACCAAAGCCGATTCGGTTTTGTTTGAAAAAGTAAACAAGCAGATGTATCAGTTGATGCGGGTGGGTGATGAAAATAAAGTGCTTGACAGCTTAATGGAGTTATATCGGCTGCTTCGTGAACGATCTATTGGCACACGAAAGCTGTATCGCCCGCATCCGGATTTCTTTCCGGCAGATAGCCTGGCTTTTGAAAAGGACAAGTCGCAAATCGTTTCATTGAGTATCTCGAATCGCAAGGACAAAAGTTTGCCCAAAGAGTTGTTTGAATGTTCGGCATTGGAAGAACTGGAATTGGTCAATACCTCCATTCGCAAACTGCCACGAAAACTGAGAAAGCTAAAGAAGCTACAGGCGGTATACGTCTATAATAACAGGACATCCAAATCATTCGTTCTTCGCAAAAATACGAGTGTTGAAAGGTTGGTCATTCGAGGTGAAGATCCGTCTAAGTTACCGGCCCGTTACAAAGCCTTTCGGAATCTTCGCTATTTGGACTTATCGTATAATAATCTCATCAGATTCCCGAAAGGAACTGCCAGAAACAAAAAGCTAGTGGAGTTGATACTGTCTAACAACAAAATCAACTTAGAGAAAGATATTATTGTTCTCCATCCAACATTGGAAAAATTAGATCTTGGAAAAAATAAGATCAGTCATGTTCCCTCAAGTATTCAGCAGTTTCCGAACCTAAAACTTCTCAAGTTCAATCACAATCAAATTACCGCAATAGATCCTGCCATTCAACAACTTACCCGATTGGAGCAATTATCGTTTTATAGCAACAATCTGAAATCCATTCCCTCCGGAGTTTTAGGCATGCGAAACCTTCGGGAAATTGACTTATACTACAATGAAATCGAAAAGGTAGATCCAGCGATTGCCCAGTGGAGTAAATTGGAGATTCTTTACTTAGCCTTTAATAAGATTTATTCATTACCCCAACAATGGGATTCGTTAAAGCAATTGCGCGAGCTCTATCTCCACAATAACCGCATCAGCTCCATCCCCTCTTCCATCGGGTCGCTTTCCAGGCTGCATACCCTTCGGGTTAATAACAATCTATTGACGGAGATTCCGGGATCGCTTCAACAACTTCAGCAATTGGAATACCTCGATGTATCCAATAATAGTATTCGAATGATGCCATTGAATACATTACAATTTTCCAAACTCAAAATTCTAAGTTTGGTAGCTAATGCGTGGGAAGCTGAAACCAAAGCGAGTTTAATCGCGCAGACCAAAAGCCTGCGCGAAAAAGGTGTAGTGGTGCACCTCAACTCGTTTGATGAGACTGTCGAATAGCTTACGCTTTCGATTCCTTTTTTTCTTTCTTCACTTTCTTTTCCTTTTTCTCCTTGGCTGAGGAGTCGCCATCTTCGCTCATCAACTGGACTTTGGCTTTTTGCAGCTCTTCTTTTTGCGCAGGACTTACGACAGGATAGCTAATTTCTAACTTCGCAAACTCATTGGCAATGATCTCGGCCATAGCCAAGCGGGCATACCATTTATCATCTGCAGGAATCACAAACCATGGAGCCGTGTCGGTAGCTGTTTCTGCTAATGCTTTGCCATAGGCTTTTTGATAGTCATCCCAATAAGCTCTTTCTTTTAAATCGCTTAAAGAGAATTTCCAATTTTTGCTGGGATCGTCAATCCGCTCGAGGAATCGTTTCTTCTGCTCTTTTTTAGAAACATGCAAGAAGAATTTTAAAACGATGGTGCCATTCTCAGTGAGGTTCTTTTCGAAGCGCCTGATTTGCTTGTAGCGTTGGTCCCAAAATTCATCATCAATCTTTTTGATTGAATCAATGCCTGGAATGTTTTCATTCAGAATCCATTCGGGATGCACTCGGGTTACCAGCACATTCTCATAATGCGAGCGGTTGTGAATGGCAATTTCGCCACGTGCCGGCAATGCCAATTGATGACGCCACAGGTATTCGTGATCCAGTTCGGTGGAGTTAGGAGCTTTAAAGCTATACACTTTTACGCCCAAGGGGTTAAAGCCTGACATGATGTGCTTAACGGCTCCGTCCTTGCCAGCAGCGTCCATTGCTTGCAGGATAATGAGCACACTGTATTTGTTATGCGCATAGAGTTCGTCCTGAACTTTCGCTAAATGTTTCCTACCGAGCTCTAGCATTCGCTCTGCTTCTTGTTTGTTGAGCACTTCACCTGTGTATTTCGTGGGGAAGTCTTTCAAATTAACCTTCTTTCCGGGTTTTACATGATGATCTTTAATCTCAATCATGCTTTCTTTTTCTGCCATGGTGTGGGTGGTTTAATTGAATACAATCTACGCCTTTGTTCATTTTGGTAATATGATTTTCGTCAGTATTTAAAAAATATAAGTAGGTGTGCGCCTTTGAAAAAAGCGTTGTTTTCGCTACATTTCTTATACAAACGCAGGTCTATGAACGCTCTCTTCTAATCACGCATAGATGCAATTTTCTATTACCAACCACTAACTTCATGAAACTATGAAAACAACCCTTCGGTATTGGATCATGGCGGTATTTACCTGTTCAATGGTCAGTTCGGTATTCGCACAACAAAAAGATGTTGAAGCGATTAAAGCGGTAATTGCAAAAGAAACAACCTCGTTTATGAATGTTGATTATGTTACCTGGGCAGACACCTGGTTAAAAGTTCCGTATGCCTACTGGTCGTACTCCGATTCGAGTGCTACCAGTTATGTAGAAGGTTGGGAAATGCTCACCAAAACTTTTGTTGAGTACTTTAAAACAGCCAAACCGTCCAAAGCCACCATTACCAACGAGTGGCAGGAGATTCGGGTGTATGGCAATGGCGCTTACGCACGATTTATTCAGCGTGTGAAAGATGACATCGACCGCGATGAAACCTCGCAGATGCGGGTGCTTGAAAAAACGAAAGACGGCAAATGGAAAGTGATTTGTGTGGGAGCGATCGCTAAATACCCAAAGGAGTAGCTAATGCTACTCCACTTTCACTCCCAGATTATCGCCTAACAGAGTAAACTGTTTGAGCCATTCTTCATTGATTTCTTCCGGCTTCCGTTGTTTATTTTCCAATGAAGTTTCGAAGTATAAATTCTGACTATGATGCAGATTCGGTTCTAACTTGAA
>JAJTHV010000253.1 GCA_021300095.1 Flammeovirgaceae bacterium
AAATTCAACATCAAACTGATCGGGGTGTTCGATCAGCGTGTAATAGAACAAACAAAATAATCCGCCTTGCAAGGCCGTGTTCTTCGATACCTCAATGTAGCCATCCGACCAATAGTGTTTTTTGATAGTCTGCATGATGCTTTCTGAAGAGCGGCCATTGATTTGCACCAATTCATAGCCTAAGGTAATCTGTGGATCAGGGCTGCCATTAAAAATAACATACAGCTTATTGTCAATTGGAAATAGAAAGAAGGGAAATGAGCGGATGTTTCCAATGTAGCGATTGAAGTAAGCAGTGGGTAGTGCATTGGTGTGAGCACAGCGCACATTCGCAATAACATATAGAACACTTTTGTAAAACGAATAGAAAGGCAATGGCTTGTCAAATTGCTGATATACACTGTCCAGCTTAGCATCCATTTTTTCCTTGGGCAAATAGCGATAGAGCCCCGGGTGAGTTTCGGTAAGTAGTTTTCTCAAATAGTTAAAATCTGTCTGCATCTGCTGGGGCGAAAGTATTTTCGTAGCAAGCGAGTCGGATTGTGTAAATCCAATCAATGGAAAAAGTAAAAGGATCAGAAAAGAATGGTGAGACTGCTTCATAGCTTTTTTTGAAGTAAAGAAACGCAACGGAGGCCTCCTTTTCTTCTCAAATCTAGATTTGAGCGTTGATTTAGCTCTTTTTTTGGTGTTGCGCTAAAAATTCGGTAGGCGATACACCCGTAAATTGTTTGAATGTGCGCTGAAAGGTTGCCTGAGAATTAAACCCACATTCAAAGGCAATGCCGGTTATGGTGAGATGCGGTTGCGATTCCAACAATCGCTTCTTTACTTCTTCAACCCGAAATTGATTTACGAATTCGTTAAAGCTCTTTCCGGCATGCTGATTTAATACAGATGAAATGGTTTTCTGTGGAATCCCTGTTGCATTTACCACATCGCTCAACGACAGTTCAGGGTTTAGAAACATTCGATCCTGAAACACGATTTTTTCTAATGTCATTAAAGTTTCTTGAACAGTTTCTGGATTAATGGATTTCGAAACAACGAGCGGTCGTGCTTTCAAATATCCATTGAAGCCCAGCCAGTACACCATCACCGTCAATGGAACGTACACAGGGTACCATCCCACCCAATCTAGCAAAGCATCCGACAATGATGGGATGAGGTAGGGCACTAAGTGAAGCAACCAAATGCTTTGAAAAATAGCAAAGCTGATCAAAAATTGTTTGGGCCAATCTAAGACTTTAATTTTACGATTCACTATCCACTTTCTCCAAGCGAAAATAGTATAAGCAGTTAAAGATACCCATCGTGGGAAATCTGCATACATATTGAATTGATCAATGAATGAATCCCAGAAGATATACTCGGTTGTAGCATATAAATTAACTAAAGCTCCAGCGATAAAGAAACAGTGGAACAGGTTAGGGAAAAAATCAATAATGATGGGAACGAAATGAATACGATGAGAGCGGTTGAGTTTAAAATCAGGTGTATATAGTGATTCTACGTAAAAATAAATCAATGGCCCAATGGGCATGATGATGACTAGCGGAATAAACAAAGATACAGCATTCCAGAAGACGGAGCCTTTTATGATGTCTTGGTTGAGTATATAAAGATTCAAACAAGCGAGCGAGATTAGAAAGAGGATTACAGCCAGCAATTTATTTGCGTACAACTTTTCTTTTTTGTGATATAGCAATAAGCTAATAATGAAGCCCTGAATGGCTCCCAGCAAAATAAGACTGTCTAAAAAATTTTTCAGTTGCATTTAGATGTGATATACCCAGTCTTTGTACTGGCCATCGGTAGAATTAAAATCCGTTCGCTTTTGAAAATGCCAATCCAGCATTTCAATAGAGATGATTCGATCGAGTTGAAGATTGCGATAGCCTTCTTTGCCTCCGGCTTTTGTGAAGCCACCCGTTTGCCAGCAAACCAATACAATTTGATTTCGGGAAGTAGTGCACACGCCATACGGGCAAACAATTCGCGGCAATGGCTCGCCATCCAGCGAAATGCGACATCCTTTTTTGCTTTCGGATGCTTCCCAGAGTTGCTGTGTGATTTCTTCGAGTGACATCCTATTTGGTATTCACGATTTCTTGGCTAAACCAATTCAAGTAATTTTCTATCTGCGAAACAAGATAGTAGGGAAGATTGAGGAGCTGAAACGATTTGCCTTTGGGTGTGGTAATTTTTGAGATACTCAATTCGCCTGCAAAAAATCGAACGGCCATGTTATGAGGCACCTCATCCATAAAAAGGTGTAACGACTTAAGTGTTCCTTCGCTTCCGGCTTTCACTTCAATTGGAATTAATTGGCTATCGAAAGGAATTAAATAATCGATTTCGGCCAACGATTGTTTTTTCTCTTTCACCCAGAAATGCAACGTGCTTAACGCATTGAATTGTATGGCTAGTAATTCTTGACCAACTAAGTGTTCAATGAGTGTTCCTTGATAAACAGCATTTAAATTTTCTGTGTTCAGAATTTCTCTTTGGATACCCACAAAATAGTTTAACAGCCCTGAATCTAAAACATGTAAGCGAGGTGATTTTTTTTGATCGGGTATAAGTGGCAGTATGTAGCCTGTATCCGGATAAATGAGGTGAATGAGCAATGCCTTCTGAAGTGTGCGTAAGGCCTCACCGATTTCCTTTGATTTGTAGTTTGAGTTACCGAAACCCTGAAACTTTATTCTTTTGCCCGCTTGCACGTAGGACGCGCGAATGGCATGCCTGATAACTTGAAGTTGTGATTGGTTTGAGGCATATTTTTCGGCATCGTCAATATAAGATGCAATGAGTGAATCATAGATCGGGGCCAGTGCCACTAAATCTTTCTGTTGCGCATAGTGACTAACTACTTCGGGCATTCCTCCAATCAGTGCATACGTACGAAACAAACTTAATAACTTGGAATGAGCAAAAGTGGCAATGGGGATTTTAGTTAGTTGTTCAAGAGCGGATGTTTCGCCCATGGCAGACAGAAATTCTGGGAATGAAACAGGCCTCAGAACTTTATAATCGACACGTCCCACCGGAAAGCTAACGGATTTATCAAATAATGTTTCCAACATGCTGCCTGCAGCTATTACTGGTATCGTGGGTTCTTGTTCGAAAAGATATCGAAGAACCTGAATGGCTTGCGGAACCTCTTGTATTTCATCAATGAATAAAAGTGTCTCGCTTTTAGTATCGATGCGTTTGTCTTTCAAAAAGAAAATGGCCTGAAGTAACGTCTCTAAATTCTTGAACTGCTCAAAAGGCTGACGATCTTCGGGTAACTCCAAATTGAGGTAAATATATTGCTTGAACTGAGCCGAGAATTGGTTAATTACCGTGGTTTTGCCAACCTGACGGGCACCCCGTATAATCAAAGGCTTTCTGGGGTAGCTTAAAACCCATTTTTTGAGCTCATTTTGAATGCTTCTTTCAAACATATCCCAAAGTAAGGGTAAAATTTGTCAAAACTAGACACAAAGTAAGGGTAATTTTAGGTAGATATAGCACAAAGTAAGGGCAAACACCCCATTCTAAAGAAATACGCATCTTCAGAAAAGCAGAATTTTTACCCTGCGAAAGAGTTCTTTATTCAACTACTGATGACTGAATTTTCACCGCCACCATCGCGGGCCACAGTTTACCGGTGATCAGCAACAACTTACTTTTCTTTTCGTAGGCGATACCATTCAATACATCGGCATTGGGATTGAGTGGAAATACCTCCTCGGCCAACTTAGTCATGTCCATGCGGCCCACTACTTTTCCGCTAGTCAAATCGATTTTTAAAATGAAATTGGTTTGCCATTGATTGGCATACAGATAGCCATCAATGAATTCCAGTTCGTTGAGACGCTCGGCTGCTTTATCACCATCGGTTACGGTTATGGATGAAACTTCTTGCAGCGTTAGAGTATCGAGCACATGTATTTTATTCGTGCCGTCACTCACCAGTAAATTTTTTCCGTTATGGGTTATGCCCCAGCCTTCGTGCGAATAACTGAAGTCTTTTACTTTTGCAAAGGTGCGGAGGTCGTATACAAAACCCTGCTTGTTTTGCCAGGTAAGCTGGTAAACTTTATTATTGAGGATGGCGATTCCTTCACCAAAAAACTCTTTCGACAATTGTACTTTTTTATCTTGCTTGCCGGAGGCAATGTCTACTTCAGCAATCCATGAAGTGCCGTATTGCCCTGTGCCTTCAAATAGTTTTCCCTGCTCTACTACCAGACCTTGGGTAAACGCTTCTTTATCGTGCGGAAAAACTTTGACGATGGTGTAACCAATCAAATCGGAAGGAGCTTCCTTTTTTTTCGTTTGGCAACTCAGTAAAATCCCAAACAAGCACAAGGCGATCAAAAACTTTTGCATACAACTTTACTTTACGATAATAGCTTTATCTTCTTTCTTCATTAAACGCCCAAAGGATGTTAACGCTAATTCTTTGCTTTTGGCAAACAATTCAAACTCTTGTTGATGAGATGCATCTACGCATACAAGCAAACCTCCACTGGTTTGTGGGTCGGCAAGAATCATTCGTTGTGTATCGGTTAATGAACTGATTTTATTTCCATAGCTATCCCAATTGCGCTGCGTGCCACCCGGTGTTGATTTTTGTTGGAGATATTCGTTCAAGAAATCAAATTTCGGCACACGATCAAATTCAATTTCGGCTGAGAGATTACTTCCTTCGCACACTTCTGTGAGATGGCCCAATAATCCGAATCCGGTGACATCTGTCATAGCGCTTACATAATTCAGTTTGCCAAAATCAGCTCCTACCTTGTTCAGCGTTAACATCGTATCAACAGCTTTTTTCAAATGTGCCTCTTGAACAATTCCTTTTTTCTGAGCTGTAGTAGTGATGCCAATGCCGATCGGTTTTGTCAGGTAGAGCAATGATCCTTCACGCGCAGTGTCGTTTCGTTTTAAGTTTTCTCTTTTTAATTTGCCACTCACCGCCAAACCAAAAACCGGCTCCGGGCAATCGATACTGTGACCACCAGCTAGTGGGATGCCGGCTTCGGCACATACTTTTCTACTTCCTTCCAAAACCTGTTTGGCTACCTCGGGGGCAATTTTGTTAATCGGCCAACCCAAGATCGCGATAGCCATAAACGGTTCACCTCCCATGGCATAGACATCGCTAATGGCGTTAACGGAAGCAATAGAACCAAATGTAAAGGCATCATCTACAATCGGCATAAAAAAATCAGTAGTGCTAACAATGCATGTGCCATCACCCAGATCAAACACAGCCGCATCATCTTTCGATTCGTTGCCCACCAGCAAATTAGGATAGCTGGCTTTTGGTAAATCAGAATGCAGCATGCTGTCTAACACAGCAGGTGAAATTTTACAGCCACAACCGGCACCGTGTGAATATTGAGTGAGTTTAATATCCGTCATTTTTAGTTTAAATTAGATCGCAAATGTTTTTCTGTTTCGCTTCGCAGCATCTCTGCATAACTGGCGGAGTTGGTTCCATTCCAGTGGAGCGCAAATTTTACCCGTTCTTTTTTATTCGCAATACTTCCCAGATAATATTTGTCGTAGTAGGTAAGTAAAATATCGATGGTGGTGGCCATGTCGCCTTCCAACCATTTTTCTTTCGCTGCTTTGTAATGCTGGCCGCCCAATCGTTTGGTAATTTTTTCCATAGCTGCTAGAAACTCCATTTTATCTGCAGGTCCATATTCGTTGACTAACCGCTGAATGCGAATTTCTTTGGGGACATCCATTTGCACTAAGGGGCTCGCTTTCATAGTTGCCCAAAAATCAGGAGGAAGAAAAACTTTGCCGATGGTGATGGATTCGTCTTCGATCCAAATACGTTTGGAAAGATCTAATTGAAAAAGTTTTTCAAACAGATCGTTGTGAAATTGTTCGGTAGTGGGCTGGGGGGGTTGCATTAAACTACCGAAGGCAGAGCCCTTATGATTGGCAAGTGCCTCCAAATCTAAAATTTGTTCACCTTGTTTTCCCAATTCGCGAAGCACTTCGCTTTTTCCACTTCCGGTGCATCCGCCAATGAGTGTAAGTTGCAAGGGCTTCTTGAAATAATCAGCCGCAAATTGCCGGTAGGCTTTGTATCCACCCTTCAGTGCTTGCGACTTCACTTTAGCCATGCCGATAAATTGGCAGAAATTATTTGAGCGCATGCCCCCGCGCCAGCAATGCACTAACACTTCTTGCTTCGCAGCTATTTTTTCTGCTTGATGGACGATATCTTTTAATCGCGGACCGACTAACCGGAAGCCTTCGTAAATAGCCTCTTGCGGACCCTTGCGTTTGTAGGTCGTCCCTACGATGACACGCTCTTCGTTGTTCAGCAACGGAAGATTAGTGGCGCCTGCAATATGACCTTGCGCATATTCACCTTCCGACCGCACATCGATGACAGGCAATGTATTACGCAATCTGAAAAATTCTTC
>JAJTHV010000271.1 GCA_021300095.1 Flammeovirgaceae bacterium
ACAATTAAAATAGAAGAAGATGTAGAAGTTGTTCCCGGGTTTTCGGTATACTCTGTATTGAAATGAATTTCAGACAGCGGTTGCAATAAATACTGCTCGCGATCTGCGTCTTCCGTATTGTAATATTTCTTGACGAAAGCAGTAAACTTCGATTCCATCAACTCTTTAGTAATGTTGGAAGGAAGAACAACATACGTAAAGCCCGATGAGTTTAATCCCCATTGGTCCATGGAGAAACCGAGAAATTGTTTGACCATTTCAGGTGTAAGCGAAGCGCGCGAGGCAACCATATTGAATTTAATGTGGGATGGTGCAGCCGGTGTGCGGATGATTCCTGCGATCTCCATATCCAATAAATTGTCAAGCTTAAAATGCTTTGCATCTTTTTTCAACAGCTTACTGGCAAACTCTTCTGTTAAAAATACTTTGCCGGGTTGTGCCAAATCCTTTTCCGGATTTCCCGATAAAACTTCAAAATCAAAAATATCAAAGAAAGAAGAATCAGCAAACACAATGTTTTCCACATTCATTTTCTCATCCTCTATGGTGAGAAGTGAGCGAAACTGAAAATGAAATTGTGTAGACAAGACTTCAGGGAAATCGCTTTTGAAAGCTTGTCCTGCCGGGTAGGGCGTTACACTGCTTTTCGAAAGTCCTGAAGCATCCGTAGAGTGACGAACAACCCGGTAAGTGTTGGACGCATTCGCAAATTGTTTATCATAACTTAACTCGCGACTGATAATCAAAAAGATGATCAGGCACGTGGTGATGCCCAACGCCAGGCCGGCAATATTGATTGCAGCATATGACTTGTTGCGTAAAATTCCCCGGAATGCAATGACAAAGTAATTCTTGAACATGATGCTGTCTTTTGCGACCTCCTTATCCAACATCAATGCCAAACAATAAATCAGCTATTTTACGGTGTTTTGCTAGCCTTTAGTATCCGATCTAGTTCAAAAATGCTCGCTTTCGTCCGATAGCGGACGGTTCGATTTGCAATCCACGAGGTCCCGTAACTATCTTTGCATCATGCTCCAAATCATTCTCATCGGAATCTTATTTATGGGTGCGGCCTTTTATCTAGGCAGAATGGTCTATCGCTCGTTTCAGTCGAAACAGCAATGTGCTTCCGGCTGCGGCAAGTGCGGATTGACTGAAGTTAAAGAATAATCAAGCCCAAACTTTGGTGCCTTCGGTGCAGTTGCGGCACATTTCAATTTCACTTCTGGATTTTAACAAGGTCGATCGGAATTGTTGGTACGACTGACCATGCCAAATTTCTTCAAATGAATTTTTGGTAAGGTCGCCCAACACATAATGTGCATCTTTATCAAAACAACAAGGCACCACTTTTCCATCCCACGTAATCACACAACTGTGCCACATCTTCCAGCAATGATCATCTAAGGCACTTTTGATTTCATAAGTGCCATCATTTAATTTTTTGTAGCGCGAGTAGCGATCCTGTGTAGGCATCAAATCAGAACCATTTTTGTAATCGTAAATCTGTGCCGTCTTCAATGCTACTTCATCCACACCGAGTTCATTCGCTAATTTTCGTACTTCATCAATCTGATGCTCGTTGGGCTTCACCACCAAAAACTGAAAAATGACATGTGGTGTTTTCGATTTTAATTCGCGCTTCCACTTAATGATGTTCTTGGTCCCCTCAATTACCTTCGAAAGATTTCCTCCTACACGATACGAGGTATACGTCTCTTGCGAGGTTCCATCGATCGAAATAATCAGTCGATCGAGCCCCGACTCAACTGTTTTTTTTGCCGCTTCGTCATTCAGATAATGCGCATTCGTTGACGTAGCCGTGTAGATTCCTTTATCAGCCGCATAGCGAATCATATCGACCAACGAGGGATGCAAATAAGGTTCGCCTTGAAAATAAAAAATAAGATACGAAAGCGAAGGTGCCAACTGGTTAATGACCGATTGATACAATTCCGGTTTCAACATTCCTGTGGGGCGAGTGAATGAACGCAAGCCGCTGGGGCACTCTGGACACCGTAAATTACAGGAAGTAGTCGGCTCAATAGAAATGCTGATCGGCATGCCCGCATGCGTTGGCTTTCCGCTTACGCGGGATGCATAGTAACTCGACAAAATTTTGGTGGCATTCCACACCCGCGAAGGAGTTGCCTTCGAAAGAAAATTCAGTCCGTCTTTAAAATTGCGATTCATTCTGAACAGTAAAATTACCTTTTCGCAGCCGAATGTTTACCTTTCGGAAGAAAAAAGTAGGCTGCTATTTTACAAGCCAATAACGATTCTCATGAAGAAACTATTTCTTTTGGCTCTTTTGTTGATTTCGCTGTCAGCAAAGACACAAACCTTATTATCATCGAAAGCAGAAATCTCACTTATCACCTGCGGTCCCTATCAGGGGGAGCTTTATTCGGCATTTGGCCACAGTGCTATTAGAATCTTGGATCCAGAATTTAATATAGATTACGCCTTCAATTATGGAGTGTTTGACTTCGATCAACCCAACTTCTATTTAAATTTTGCAAGAGGTCGCAATGACTATCTTCTGGCCGTTTATAACTTTTCTGATTTTAAGGGACCTTATTTAAGAGACAATAGATACATTCACGAACAAATACTTCAACTAACACAAGATCAAAAACAAAAAATATTTGATTTTCTAATTTGGAATGCCCAATCTGAAAATCGCACGTATCGCTACGATTACTTTTACAACAACTGCTCTAGTAAAGTGCGCGATGTTTTTGCTGAAGTTTTTAAAGATCAAATTCAATTTGACGGATCCTTCATCAAAACAAATTACACAATCCGCGATTTAACGGATATTTACTTGCAACAACAACCGTGGGGTGATTTGGGTATTGATATTTGTTTGGGTTTGCCTATGGATAAAAAAGCAACTCCGTATGAATACATGTTCTTGCCAGACTATCTCGAATCTTCGTTTGACCATGCCACACTGAATGGTTCACCTATCGTAAAACAAAAAATTGCCGTGTATGAAAGTGTCCCTGAATCCACCTCGTTTCATTGGTATCACCCGTGGATTGTGTGGGGTATTATTTTTCTATTAGTCAGTCTACTCTCCTATCGAGATTGGAAAAGAAAAAGATTAACAAAATGGTTTGACATTACACTCTTTGGAATTCTAGGATTATTGGGTTGGTTGTTACTTTTATTGTGGACAACAACAGACCATAAAGCCGCTGCCAACAACTTTAATTTGCTATGGGCAATTCCGTTTCACTTGTTTGCTGCAATCGCTTTGTTTAAAAAATCCATCCCGGCTTGGACGCATACTTATTTTCGAGTGATAGTAATTATCACTGCTGCTTTATTAGGAGGATGGGCGCTTTTGCCACAGCAAATGAATAGCTATTTGCTGCCTCTGGTGTTTATCATTTTAATGCGCTCAATTCTGTTGAGTCGAAAGACAGCGTAGAACAGAGTTTCTTTATTAGGCGTCAGACGGTTATTATTATTCGCAATTAAGCCGTCAGACGCCTTCTAAAGATTGATTGTTTCGATTAAAGAATCATTCACACTGCGCTAGTCTTTAGCCATCCGCACAATGCGTGGAATAAATTTACCTTCTACGCGCACCAAATTCGTTTGGCACTTCATCACCTGCGCAATATCCTTGTACGCATCAGGCGCTTCTTCAGTGCTTCCACCGATCAACGTTACTTTTTCACTTTGCAGTAGTTTCTTCAAACTACTCATCGTGATCGAATTCTTCGCTCGCCATCGCGACAATTTTCTTCCGGCTCCGTGCGAAGCGGAATTCAACGAAGCTTCATTTCCCAAACCACTGACAATGTATCCTGGCGCTGTCATACTTCCAGGAATAATTCCCATCACTCCGGCCGCTGCTGGTGTTGCACCTTTTCGGTGAACGATGTATTCTTCGCCATCGTGCAATCGCTCTTTCCATGCGAAGTTGTGATGGTTTCCCACTTTCGTTAATACAGAGAATCCCATCGCAAGACAAAGATTTTCATGAATGCGATCGTGACACGCTTTGGCATAGTCTCCTGCTAAGTTCATCGAGAGCCAATACTCCTGCCCTTCCTCGCTATCTAAATCGAGCCAGGCGAGTTGCTTCGCTTCGCGCGGCAGTTTGCATTTGTTCATGGCGATGTTGGTATAATGCTGCGCTACATTGGCTCCTAAACTTCGCGAGCCGGAATGCGACAAAATAGCCGCATAATTTCCTGCGTGCAAATGAAGGTTATTATTTTCTTCGAGTGACACGATTCCGAATTCCACAAAATGATTTCCGGAGCCAGAGCTTCCCAACTGTCGTACGCATTTGCCATGAAGTCTTTTTAACAATTCGGTCTCTTGAAAAACGGAGCTATCCAGAATTTCGTGATCAAGAATTTCATCAAGTCCACCATCATTGCCAAAATGTGTTTGCGTTTGCAACGCTTTCTTTAATTCATACGAGTGGTGTTCGACATAACTTACCGGTAAATCCAAAATACTCAGCGCCATCCGACAACCAATGTCCATGCCTACTCCATAAGGGATAACAGCATTGCGTGCTGCGAGCACTCCACCAATTGGTAATCCGTACCCTTGATGTGCGTCCGGCATCAATGCGCCTTTGGCTGCGATCGGAAGGCACATGGCTACTTCCATTTGCTGAATGGCATTGCGCTCGATATGCTTGCTGCAAAACAAATCAAAATGCGCTGGCTCATCCGCTAACTCATACGCAGTAAATGCATCTTCGCTAATCGTTTTAGAAATTAGCTTTAGCGCGAGCAATCCAAGTGAAGTATGATTGACATACAGCTCAGGTTGTGCAAGCACGTGTTCAATTAATTTAATTTTCTCCTCATTAGGGGTATGCTTAAAGTGCCGGTTCATGATATTTAAAGCCAGACTTTTTGCCACCTCCGATGGAAATTTTATTTTGAATAAGTCCTTACTATTCAATTTTTGTTTGCCCATGTTTATAACACTCCTCATGTGTTTACTGCATGAAGTGGAGAGAATAGGATTCCTTTCTGCATTCAAAAGAAAGCAGCGAAAAAAATCATTCTCAAAGCCGGTGCTCGACTTTGTCTTAGAATTTTAAAATTTTGATTTTAGTTGGCAACAGCGAGCCGAGTCGGGTAAGAATGCTTACCGTAGCTGTTAAAGGGTGATATGTAAATTTTGATCCAACATAATTTCCTCTGTTTAATGGTTGAACATTAGGAGGCAACTGTTTTGCGGTGGCAAAGGTAAACAAGTTTTTGAAAGTACAATCACCTAATGAAAAAATTAAGAAAGCTCTAGGGCAAAGCTAAACTACATACTGCACCTCATGAGCTTCATATTGTAAAGGGACTTCCAACTTATTCAGCAGTCGGAATAAAACTTGATTAGGAACTGGAAATTCTCTGTTACTATTTTGTTGTACCCATTGCTTATAGGGCACTTCAATGTATACAATCTTTACACGAGCCTTGTATGAAACAAATAAATCAATCCATTGCCTTCTCAACTGTTGAGTAATGTTAGTCGCGTTCCAAACAAACGGCTGCCCCTTTCTTAAATAAACTTTGCATTGTTCTTTTGCCTCTTGCACGACCCAGCCGGTTGCCGATGAATCATCCGGTTTCAGTTTATGTTTTCTTCGAATGTCATCCAGACTAACAACCGGATAACCCGCTAAATTATTTTTTAGAAAAGTATCTTTTCCCATACCGGGTAATCCGGACAATACGACTACTTCGCCCTTCAAATCATCGTAAGGCTCATAATCAGGAAACGAATTTTCCTTTTGAAAATAGTTAAACCTAGCTAAACCAGATGCAAATATTCGAGGTGCAAGCCAACATTGTTGTTCTTGACAAAATGCTTTAAAAAATTCAATTCGCTCAAGCAGATCATTTTGATCAGCACATTCACGTCCCAATGCATCGGCCTTGGTGAGCAATTCCAACAAACGCATGTCCACACGAAGGGAAGCCTCCAGTACAGTTTTTACAGGATCCTTCTTTTCCATCAACCACAATGGTAAACCATGATACCTCACCAGTGCTGATACCTGCTCGCGAATAACAAAAGGTGTTGGTATGTCTTTGTATAATACTTGTCGCGTTGTAAACTCGCCTCTTTTGGCATGGCCCCGTGAAGTGATTCTTCCATTCTCCTCCACAACGGTTGTTGAGCGTTTCTCCACATCGTGAAGCAAAGCAGATGCCCATAGAAGTTCTTGTTGTTGATTGTCCAGTCGTTGGTAATCTTGCAACGATTGAAGTTCTTTTAGTACCATTTGTGTATGAGTCGCCACATCGCCTTCAGCGTGGTGAATTTTATCCTGAGGTACTCCTTTCATATCAGCTACCCAATCAAAGGTCTGCTCTAGGTGGCTCCAATCCTTATTATCTGTAATTGACCATTTCATATATCTATTTTTTTGATGACCATCGTATTCATCCCTTAGAGAAGGAACGCCCATAATGACATCTCGGTGTTAACTGTTTACTAACTTGAAAATTCCCAAATCAATTTTGCTCTACGCCAATTTCGCGTCCAATGTTCATCGGTTTTAACATGTCCCTTTCTTACGTATTTGAATACCTGATGATCAAAATCGTCTACTTTATACTCGTTCGCATTTCTGCTTACCACACCTTCACATGTACAAGGCACTTTCGTGGTAATGTCATAAGAGTCTAGTACACTGTTTTGGTCCACAAGCCTAAGTACCTCTTGTCTAAAAGTACTCTCTTCATAGGGCACAACTTTTTGTAATTCGGGTACAGTTGGAAAATCAAACATGGCTGCATAGAATTTAACTTCCTCCCAACTTAACCATGTATCCAAAATCCTAACACCAAAAACGTAATAATGCTGTTCGATCTTACGGTATTCAATGGAGTGAATTGCATACAAGTTTTCTCCAAATAGTTCAATGTCTCCCAAATCATTCTTCAACATTGCCCAGCGTTCACGTAAGGAAGAAGTCCACGGAGAAGTGGTTGGTGCTGCATGTGATCTTGCAAATACCCCATACCTACTGAGGCAATTATTCTCTCCGTCTAATTTCTCGGTATGCACGATAGTCTGCATCTTTTTTACATCATCCCAATAGGAATAGTTTATCCGGTCATCGCTCGTAGTGCCGGGCGAGAAAGGGAAATGATAGGTTCTGCCATATTTTCTTGATATACTCATAATTCTGATTTTAACATGATTCTAAAAAGGCATAGCATTTCTAATCAATCAGCTAGCCATAGAAAATAATTATGCCAAATTGATTATTTCAATCAGATGATAACATCTACCAACAAGATTAAGATTTAAGCAAATACCGTCCTGTCTCTTAGGATAAGAGAGTTGTGAAAGCAATATGGTATTACATGATGGTCATTTTTTTATCCCTCTATTTAAAGGGTTAAACATAAATTCATCGCAATACTAATAGTTATTTGGTTAAAAAGAAAACGGGCTATTAAAAAACGTCATAAAGTCAGCCCTTGACATGCTTTGCTATTCTATTTAATTAATCCTGACGGAAATAAAAAAAGGCTTGCTCGCGCAAACCTCTTCCGTTCAATTTATTTCAGTTGCTGATAATATTTCTCTCGGATCATCACCAGCAAGCCAGTGGCCCTTTCTAAATCCGGTGCTTCCGGCAAATCTGATTTGGTAAACAAATCATCAATCCTTAGAATTTGCTACTCAGCCTGATCTACTAAATCCTGGTATTCAAACTCGCCTGCTCGAATCTTTAATAAATAGTCGCGCTCGGAACGCCTTACATTCACTCGCTTGAACCTTGCGATTTCCTCAGCCATATTCAGCAATCGAAATACATGCATCATGTTCTTCGCGTCATAGTTCTTACCATGGCTAATGGTATTTGCGTATCTCTCTTCGTTTCGTTGTTCTACCCACTCCCAATAGAGCTTGTAATCTTTGCAGTACTTCGAATAGCCGTCTTTATTAAAACTCATCACAGCTAATGACTCTACTCCAGCCGGAATTGATGTTAACAAAACATCATTTGCATTTTCGCTAGAATAAATTCCGTTAAATCGGATTGTGTCAACTACTTGAGAAACGTGAAACAGAGCATACATGTCACGCATATGATCAATCGCAACAAGACCACAATCTTGTTGTTGAAAATTCATATCGTTCAACCACTGCGCTAATAAAACCGATTGATGTCCTTTTACCACATAGCAAAAGTCTAAAATAGTCTTTCTCTTTTTATCTAAAGGATTGACGATCTTCTTATTCAAGCCTCGTGCCTTTTTTATTTGGGTATACGCATACTGCCCAAATGTTTGCGCACACAATCGGGATAAAAACAACTCCGGCTTTATCTCCTGCATTAGCGGATGCTTATAAAGAATACAATCTTCTGGTGTACTCAGCAGTTCCAATAGATTGGGATTATTCTTTAATAACAGATCAAAAAACCTTCTGAGCTCATAGTACATCTCATCATTGGTTGCGTTGTTGATCTGATCAACAAAATCAAGTCCATAAAACTCATTCTTTGGCAAAACAAAAACACCCTTTATATCCACATCAGAAGTTGGAAGCGCTAGACCATACGCCTGACTTCCGCTGATGCATTTCAATAAAAGGTGTTTGTTACTTTCCTGCAGTTGATCGAGTTTCATGCTACAAATTTTCTAAATAGTTCATTTAAAGGATCACTATCTGGAGTAGGTGTTGCAACAGGTACTCGCTCTTCGCAAAACGCCAATTGCCTTACCAGCCATTCATTTAGCGCTGCGCTCTTTTCAATCAAATACGATTCATCAGCATTGGCTTTTATTGCCAACAACTCTTCTACACTTTGGTTTACAGATGCATCGAGCAAGTCGCGTAGTTTACTAAACTCCATTGGTGGCACTTGGTCAAATTCTAAAATCCATCTTGCTGCCAACATGGGTCGTAAAGCATAAAAATACTTCTTTAACTTAACTTGCTCTCCAATCAATTCATTATTCAGAACGTTCGATGCCATGCTCAAATAGTGATGCATTGTAGCGCGTGGCGAAAAATAATACGGCATCAACTTTCTCATTTCACTCACAAAGTGATCATCTTGTCTGTACACAACAGGTGACTGAAGCCATTCGAATAAAGGCGCGTTTGATTTTCGCAATAGACGCAATGTCTTCCGCAATTCCCACCCATTGATGTCCAGAAGATTGTTGATAGGCAACTCAATCACATCTCGATGCTCATCCACACTTAAATAATCTTCATTGGGATGCACATAGATAAAACGAACATCGTAATCGCTATCCGGAGATGGAAAACCCCAAGCCCGCGAACCTGATTCGGTCGAATAAAGTATGTTCACCTTATTCGACCTTTCTATCCTTTCTAGTTCATTAAGAATTAGCTCTTTCATTTTCTAAATTAATCTACCTCCATAAACTTTTCATCGCCACACATACGCACAATCTTGGGCATAAAAGTTCCCAACACATCTACCAACTCTTGTTGTGCAGCCATCACCTGATGTATGTCTTTGTAAGCCATGGGTGCTTCGTCCAAGCCGGAGCCAATCAATTCTACTCCTGCCTGCTTCAAAAACTGATTTACGTGTCCGGGCAAAATAGTTTCTTTTGCTTTCGTTCGAGACATCGTTCGCCCTGCTCCGTGAGAAGCCGAATTGATCGAAGCCGCTTGTCCTCTACCTCGCACGATAAAACCCGGTGTGGCCATCGAGCCGGGAATAATTCCCAACACATCTTTACCGGCCGGTGTTGCACCTTTACGGTGAACGATCAGCTCTTCGCCATTCACATCCTTTTCTTTCCAGGCAAAGTTGTGATGATTCTCAATCATAGCAAGTGGTGTTGCGCGCAAGCCAATGGCCATCCGCTCGTGAATCTGGTGGTGACAAGCCGATGCATAATCGCCAGCTAAGTTCATGGCCAACCAATATTCTTGTCCTTCTTGAGTTGTTAAATCCAACCACGCCAAGTGCTTTGCTTCTTGCGGAAGTTTGCAGAGTTCCATCGCCAAGTTGGTGTAGTGACGTGCAATATTCGCACCCAATCCACGCGAACCGGAGTGAGAAAGAACAGCCAAGTATGATCCGGGCGCCAGATTATACTCGTTGATCGGGTTGGTTATTTCCACGACACCAAATTCTACAAAGTGATTTCCTCCACCAGAAGAACCAATTTGTTTCCATGCGCGATCTTTAAAAGACCGAACAATGCTTAATTCTTTAAACTCATTGCGCTCAAAAATGGCGTGATCTTTCGGTTTCTTAAAAGTAGCTTGACCAAACTGTGTGTTGTTGAGCAACATTTTCTTCAAGCTCTCCTTTTGATCTTCTAACAGAGAAGTGGGCAAATCATAGATCGTCATGCACATACGGCAACCGATGTCTACTCCAACACCATAAGGAATTACCGCATTACGTGTTGCCAACACGCCACCAATAGGAAGTCCGTAACCTTGGTGTGCATCAGGCATCAAAGCACCCGCAACCGTGATGGGCAACTTCATGGCCGTTTCCATTTGTCGCAAAGCACCATGTTCGATTGCCTCCGCACCATAAATGGAATAGGGAAGCGCTTGTGTTTTCAATTCCAAAACTGAATTGACAGGCTTCATCAACTCCTTGACAAGTGGTGACAACACTACATCGTTTTCAAAAGTAGCGGGATCTTTGATCAATTTTCCAAAAAGTTCCAATTGATCTTCTATCGAAAGATGTGTAAGCTGCTTAGCAGAAATCGACAAGGCTACTCCCATAGCTTTGCCTTCCGTAAATCCAATAGCAAAAAGTTGTTGCGCTGTTAATTTCATTTTCTTTTCAATTTAATGATACAAAGATGATCCTGAGCTACGCTGTCTTTTTGCGTGGCTGGATTTTTTTTTTAAAACTTAAAAAAGTACTGCTTACCGGAATCGGCATTAAAACAAAGAAAAAATCGAGGCAACAAACGAAAAGCGAACATGGTGCTCTATCCACTGAGCTACCTGGTGATTTAATTAATTTGCCACCAGAGCGGGATTCGAACCCGCGACCACCCGAGTGTGATTCGAAGTATCGCTAATCTACGGCACTCGATTTTATCTAGCCAGCAAAGCTAAAATTCGCTAAAGAGACCTTTGTTGCTCTACCAACTGAGCTATCGCGATTAAGCGAATGGGATTTGAACCCATGACCCACAAAACCCGAAGTAACTCTTATGCTACGGCATTTGCTGAATTTTCTACAAAAGGGCAATAAGCCATAAGAGACTGTTTCAATTAAAAGTTGAAGTAACTCTTATGCACGGCACCTTTATTATAACGAAGCGAAAATCGCATGGAACCTTTGCGGATTCGAACCGCGCAGCTTTTCAGCCTCAAACCGATCGAAGTATTTCCATACAACGGCATTCGTTACAATGAGAGAAGGAGTAAAATCGAAACAAGAACTGGGGCCTTGCATGCCGGGAGTCGAACCCGGATCACTTTTCTGCACGAGTCAGATATGCGATTCCTCCCCGATTAATGGAGCGAAGTATCTTGTTTCTACGACATCCTACTTTTTCTAAAATCTTATTTTGCAACCTTACCTGGATTCGAACCAGGCCTCTCGGGCAGTATGGCTCCAAATGCGCCTACTTTACTTCTTTAGATTGTTCGGTGCCTCTGCAAATTCTAGTTGTGCGCGTAGCTCAACCGTCATCATCCATACACACTACAGAACGTCAATACTTTTACTGTAGACTTTTCCTCTTAAGCTATAAGGTTATTTAAAACCAACCTCTTTCCGGTTTAGCCGGAAAAAGGAATGGTCTTTATTACAATTCTATCTTTTCGATTTCATCAATCGCACTCTTTCCATCTTCTAATGCAGATAGAACATCGAAGATTTTATCTGACCAGCCGGCAATCAGAAACACATCATTTTTACCAATTTCTATCGGAGTGTTTCCGTAACCGGTTAAGTCGAACAAATACAACCGCGCACGTGGCGCTATTTTTTTATACTGCTTCCACAATGCTGCAATATTATTATGAGTGAATTGATCGATGATATTGCTATTCCACAATTGACAATCGGTAAACAACATCACTTTATCTACCACCTTATCACGATCGATCAAATCTTTCAACACGAGATATCCATTGGTAGCATAACCTACCTCACCTTCCCGCTTATAATACTCCTGCACGTTGGCCAAGATATTTCTTCGCGGCATGTTGATAATTTTCCATCGATCACCAAACATACCGGTTTGTACATTTCGGCATCGAGACTGCAACAGCATTGCCAACATCAAACCAATATCATAGTTCAAGATTTTACTCTTGGCAGAAATTGGCTTCTGCATAGATCCTGACACATCGCAAGCAATCAGCACTGAAGTATTGTTTGCAAAACCGCGAATGTTTTTCGCGCTTTGTTCTACAGCTAATTCCAGCGCATCCAATACCATTGGCACTAAGCCGGACTCCAGTTGTTTTACTTCGCGGTAAGCAGCCAAAAATCGAAACGGCAATTGTTTTGATTGCGCTACAGCTTCCGGGCTCGCCAAAAGTTGGCAAACTTTCTCCATGGCTTGTATTGAAACCGGGGCTTCAATCATGTTACGCAAGTTTCGCAACAAGGCCATGTAACCAACTTTACCACTGCTGATCAATTCTTCCCACTTCGCCTTAAATGCCAATCGCTTTTCGGTATCATTACTAAACTTAACTTGACCCAACGCAGACAACTCAGTTTCCCAAGTGTAAGGCACGGTTAGTTCGTTTTTCGCAATCTTATTGAACAAAATTTGTTGCTTCTCATCGATTGCTTTAGGGTGAACTAAAAACAAAGCGTCCTTCAATTTCACTTCAGCAGCCCGATTGTATTTCGCAAATTGATATTCATCAAACCGATTGAAAGACGCAGCTAAGCCATATTGAATCTGTTTGGATAACTTATTCAATTTCTTTGTGGCTTTACGTTCGTTGGCCATCTGGTAATAGGCTAACAGTTCGGTAATTTCATCGGCTCGCTTCACTACTCCATTTACCGTTTTGCTTACTATTCGGTTGCCCGATTGCGTCTTTGCCAACTCCACTGCTAACACCAAAGGCACGCTTCGCAAATTCATTTTGGTACGGGCATAAATCGCAAGCCGTGCAACAAATGACGGGTCATTTTGCTCAATCAAAGTACGGATGCGCTTCAGACGGTTTGTATCTCCTTCATAAAAGGTGTTGCTCAACGATGTTGTAACAACTGCGCTATACAAATCTGTACGTTTATCCAATTGAAAGGCTTTGGCACCTTCGTAGTTGGTTACGGGTATTGCTTTCCGAAACAAGTTAAACTTCATGGCGTGTATCATTTATTGACGATACAAAGGTGACACCACACTACGCAGTCTTTTTGCGCAGCAAATTTTTATGCAAGAAAATAAGTTATTTTTTTTAGAAACGAGCTTGAAATGGACGCTGGAGGCGGTTTTTAACTTGTAAATCTAATCGCGATCAATCAATGCCTCTGAATATGAGTCGAGCCTACGGCTCTTTGTTGTGTGTTATTTAGCTTAGCAACGGGTTAAAACCCGTTGTTATAAAATTGATTCGAAGCTACGCCTCTTGGATACTAACGGCATCGCATGCCATTCATCAGAAGCCTGATTGATCAATTCATGAGAACAAGCGACCAATTAAACCGCAACGAAATCTAAACCAATACTATGAGTAGAGTCTATGGCTTTGGTTTGTTTAACTAACTCCATGGATTATCCATGGGAAGTAGCAGTTCCAATTAAATCCAGACGAATTATAAAAACATAATACTGTAAATAGAGGCTACGGCACTTCGTAGATATTTGTTTTGCCCTAGCCACCGAGTTAAAGCACGTGTTACAAAATTAACCGAGGCTACGCTTCTTAAATGCTAACACTACCTAATCTAAATAAATTAAGGGCATCTCTAAAAACCCGTTTTAAATTTTTTCACTTCCTAGTTTATCGAATTTGTTCTTTGCAATCTTATAAAATAGTGGTTAAGGGCTCTTTTGACTTTTTCTTTTCACCCTTGGCAGGATGATGATTGACCATTTGGTCAAACTATCGGCCATTCAAGTTCACTTTTATCTGCGTTAGCCTGAACAAATTGTAGGTGAGGTTCATTAAACCAATCGTTG
>JAJTHV010000290.1 GCA_021300095.1 Flammeovirgaceae bacterium
CCGGATGAGTATGGCGCACGGAATTGAGTCTCGCGTACCGTTCGTGGATGTGCCTGTCATTGAGTTAGCCGCGAAAATTCCGGGTCACATCAAATATCCCGGAGGTGAGCTTAAAGCGATGCTACGCGGTAGCTTCCTGAACGGACTTCCGCCGGAAATTCTAGCTCGGACGGATAAGCAAGGCTTCCCAACGCCATTCCCAGAATGGATGTCTGGAGAGTTGGCTGCCTGGGTCAACGACGTCTTTAGTACCCAAGCGGCTAGATCGCGGCCTTACTACGATGCCAAGCAAATCCTAAACGACATAGGCGCAGAGCAAAGTTTTGCGCGGCGGCTTTGGGGCTTGTTATGCTTGGAACTTTGGCAGCGTCGATTCATTGACCGTGTCTGGCGCTTCGAGGGTTAGTAGGCCTCTTGTCAAGATCTACAATTACCTAAGAAATCAACTATGTGATTGACCATTTTGTTGGCTGCCTTGCCATCTCCATAGTCGTGGATAGTGCGGCGTGGTGCCGACCAATCGTCTTCTGTCCAAAGTCGGTTCCAACCTGCCTGAATCGTCTCGACCCATTCAGTCTCGTCGCGCAGGGTAATGCACGGCCTGGCATGGAAGTAGGCTTCTTTTTGCATACCACCAGAATCAGTGATCACGATGTCGCAACCGGCCATAAGTGCGTGAATGTCAAAATAACCGAGAGGATCAATCACCCGAACACCTTTGGGCACGATATGATTTGCTTTGAAAACAGCGCGTGTACGGGGATGAAGAGGCAGAATGACATTCAGCTCTTTAGCTTGATGCTCAATGAATTGAACGATTTTGTTTAACCGATCCAGATCATCTGTGTTTTCGGCACGGTGAAGTGTGCACAATGCGAAACGCTTTCCTGATAATTCAAGTGTTTCGACAATTTCGGAACGAGATCGACTTTGCTGCATCGCAAACAGGGTCGCATCAAAGTTGATGTCGCCAACTGTCTCAATCTGCGCACCATTACCTTCATTCCTGAGGTTCGTTACAGAGGCCTCTGTTGGGCAGAACAAAAGGCTAGATAGTTGATCAGCGATAAGACGGTTGATCTCTTCTGGCATGGCTCGATTGAACGAACGAAGCCCAGCCTCGACATGAATCAATGGTATCTGCATTTTGGCAGCAGTAATTGCGCCGGCAAGCGTTGAGTTCGTGTCGCCGTAGACCAAAATTGCATCAGGGCGGTCTGATTTGACAAGCTCTTCTAAGCCAATCAGCATTCGCCCCGTCATTGCCCCGTGGCCACCACCGCCTATACCTAGATGTCTCCAAGGGACCGGTATGGAAAGCTCTCGGAAGAAAATTTCGGACATATTGTCATCAAAGTGCTGACCTGTATGGACTATGTATTCTCTTAGTTGGCCAGTGCTTTGAATGACGCGACTCAGCGCGGCAGCTTTGATGAACTGTGGGCGCGCGCCAACGATCGTCATAATACTCGGTGCACTCACAATAACGTCCCCCAAAGCCAGAGTTAGGCCAAACCACCGACGATTTTCTCGCGACTTTGGCTCGAGTTTCGTGTCTAGCTTTGGTGATCTTCAACGGCAACAGGAAAGACTTTGCATCGATATCTTGACCCTAGTGCTGCGTTGTCGCAAGTGACTATCGAGCCGGTGCAACGAGCTTATTCGGATCGATTCCGTGAGTCTGTTTTAACCGCGTTTGGGATGGCAAATGCCAAATTGGGATAAAGCAAGAAAATGGCTGGCAAGAAATTGATTATCTCTCAAGAAGCAGGCCCAAAGAATGAAGACGGCATGGTCTCGCTGTCCAGTGTTTCCTCGATTTCGCTGCAAGATCTCAGTGCACCCGAAAAGCTGCAAGATTTAGCAGACTATGTTTCTGCACTCAGCGTTGAAAACGCAGTCCTTAAGGGGGAACGGGCCGGGGCCTTGTCTGCTTTAAGTGAAGCCAATCAGCAAGCTATGCTCTTAGAGATGCGGCTTGATCGCCTTCAGTCTGCATCGGATCGAGTAAGCCGAAATTTTGCGCAAGCTCGTGCAGAGCTAAAGGCTGCATGGGCTGAAGTGGACGCCAAGTCAGCATCTGCCATACAAGAGGCCGCTGCCTATGAAGAGAAAATCGCGGAGTTATCAAGAAATGTGGACGTAAGGCTTCAGGAACTCGAGCAAGAAAAAACTTCTTTGCTAGAAAGCGTCCAAAATCACGCCAGCAGCATAGAGGTAACTTTTAATGCTAATGCAGAGCAAATTAGCGAGCTGACCGCATCCAACGAGCAACTAACATCGCAGAGAGATGCTGCCTTCTCGAAGATTGAAGAATTCCGACAAGAAATAGATGCCATCACTGCCGCCCTCAATGCCAAAGCAGCAGAATTGAATGCACTGCAGGCTTTCAATGAGCAACTTCAGGCCGAGAAGAGTGCGGCCTTAGCAAATGCAGAAGCACTCACGCAATCAGTTGCCGGCCTCAGTGCTGATCTCAATTTAAAGAACGAGGAGACTGAGGCCCTTACCGAAAGAGTTCAGCAATTAGAACACTCTGGAAATTTGGAATTAGCACGCGAAAGTGCGCGGGTTCAACAACTAGAAGGCGAATTGGTAATCGCGTCGAGGCGCTTAGAAACCTTAGAGGGTAACGCAGAATCCAAAGAGGGTGAGCTAAACGCTTTGGCCGTTACAACTGCTAAGCAGAGCAAAGCACTCTCTTTAAGCGAAGCAAAGGCTAAGCAGCTACTTCAGAAAGTCCGCAGTTTAGAGACGGAACTAGCGGCTAAATCCAAAGAAGGCGAAAAATTGCTTTTGTCGGTCCAGGAGTTGAAGGACAAGAATGCAGCGGCAGCAAAGAAAGCGGCACAATGGCAAAATCTTGAAACGTTAAACACGGCGTTGAAGGCAGATCTAGAAAAAGAGATTAGCCGCGCAAAACTTATTAGTGAAAGCAATGCAGTTCTGGAAGATACTGTTCAAGCGCTTGAAATGGCACTTACCGAAGAGGCTACGCGAACTAACGAACTAGCTGCTGCGATTGCTGCACTGTCGTAGACTTCATCAATTTCAGACCCAAAATTAGATGCGAGCTTAGCGGAAGGAAAACCTGTCTATTGCCCATGGAACTTGCCGCCATCCAATCTGCCCTAATTTGGCGCGAGGATTTTCTCAGAGCCCCGATCTGAGAGCCCCGAGTAGGTTACAAGCCTCTTAGTCTCGTTCCTAAAGTGTCTGTCAGGAACTTGGGGCTTCAAACTCTGTATGGCTTCCATAAATAGCTTTGATTCCGCCGACCATTCCCACCGCTCGCCCTTTTCCATCATGTTTGATTTCGCCTTTTGCAAATGGTCTGCGGTCGGATCGAAAATCTCATCAATGGCTTTCGCTATGGACTCTGGAGTCCCGAGATCGCGCGTAAGACCAAAGCCCTCGCCGTGAACTACTTGTCGCAGGAAGGGTAAATCGTTTGCAAGGATCGGAAGACGCGCCGCGATAAATTCGTAAAGCTTGTTGGGGGAACACAATTCGTGAAGTTTATCGATCGCCTTGTACGGTATTACACCGACATCAGCAGAAGCGGACCACCAAATTAGATCATCTTGAGCGACTGCTTTGACAAAATGTACCCGGTCACTGGCACCTGCCGCTCGAGCAACCTCCCCAAACGCATCAAAATCTCCGTATCCCATCATAACTAATTGAACGTCGGTTTTCACGAAAGCGAACGCTTCAATCAGCTCTTCTAACCCACGTACATGCCGCGGCATCCAACCCTGGTATAGGAGAATTTTCGTCTTCTTTGGAAGTTTTAGGTGCTCATGAAATAGAGTACCTTTGACACCAGGCTTGAAACCCTTGGGCGTGGTTGTGGCATTTTGAATTGTTACAAACGTCTTACCGTAAACCGCCTTGAAGAGATCCGCTATCAAGGGATTGACAGTTATCGCTACGTCAACCTTTGGCAATAATTTTCGTTCTCGGGTTCGAAGAAACCTTCGTTCCTCGGGCGAGAGTGAGGAGATATCGCTATAAAATTCGTGAGAATCATATGCCAGCGCAGCTCCGGTGGCACGCTTCGCCATAACCGCACCCATAAGCTGAGGGAGGTCGGTAGCAACAATCACATCCGGGTCATAATACGCCCCATAGTGCGCCATTGTTTTGTCCCAAGGCGTAGCCGCCATGATACCTTTGCCAGTACCAGCCGGGTTGTAGGACATCGCCTGCAGCGTTGACTTGGCCAAAGCGAGCAACCCCGCAAAAAGAGACACAAGCGCGACAGGGATGCTTAAAACCAAGACAAGTAGCCAAATACGCAGCCTGCGCAGAAGTGGCATCCATTTATCGCCAGAGCGACGAATAAGTCGTGGCCATTCTGTATCTCTGCGCAATAAGAACAGCGCCAAGGTTCGCAAAGGGCCGGTAAGCTTTATCTTTTTTAACCAACTTTGCCTTCCCGAATCCGCCACCTTCTGCCTTGAGCCGCGAATAAATCCGATCACAATTCCTAAAAATGTTGGCCCAACAAATCTTGGATAGTCATTTGTAACCCAATGTATTTTTGCCCCGCCTACGCGGGCTGAAGTTGGGGCAGTTCCGTCCTGCCGGGCAACTATGATGACTTCGTGGCCGTTCTCGGCCAATGTGTCGGCTTGATGAAGCGTGCGTCTATCAATAGATTTTGCGTCATCGGTTAGATAGACAAATCGCATTCTTCTTCCTTAGTGCAGCTGAGCAAGGTCATAGCCGAAGTGGGCTGTGGTGCCAAGCAGGCCAATCCGCCACGAAAAAAGCCCACTTCGTCCGCGATCAAGAAATGGCGGCCAATAATGTTTCAACTTCCACTTCCCACGAGACTGAACGTGCAAAATGGGAACATTGGGAACGCGCAGTGGTCAAATCTGTATTGGTTAGCCTGCATACCAGGGAAGCAATTTCAGTCGACTCAATCTCAGTTATCCAGCCCATTCCCCAAAGCTGCACTTCTTGGCTCAAATAGGGTAAATGGCTCGCAAGAATTGGAACATTTGCGGCTGGAAATTCCCATAATTTGTTAGGCGAGCAGTTAATTTGATTGGCACCTAATGGCTCATAGAGAATAGCGCCAATAGTCGCGCCAGCAGTCCAAAGCGGCAATTGTTCCCAGGGTTGAGGTGCGATCACCGAACAACGTTGTCCCCCTGCCAGAGCAATATCTTCTTGAAGCGGCCCAGCCCCCATAAAAACGACATGCCAGTTGGGTGGCAGCTTGCCGGCCGACAGCGCCAATGGAATTAGACCTCTCATCGACGATAGTCTTCCCTGATGAAGAATGATTTTTGTTCTAGGATCAAGGTCCAAAAGCTTATGGAGCCGCCCATCATAGTCCGGTTGGTTGCCAGCCTTTGGCGCATTTCTCAGAATTTGCGCGGCCGGAAATCTTGGGTAATCGTTTGCGTACAGCTGCGCAATCAGGGGATTAACCGTAATGAAGGTATCAATTCGATCTGCTGCACGCCTATGAATTCTGTGAACTGCTATTGCGCGAGCGGTATCATCCAAAACTTCCTCTGGATAATATTCATGAGCGTCATATATCAGCTTGAAATCAAGACGGGGCTTAATCCAAGCAGCAACCTCGAGGGTCTCTGGGTCACTAGCGACGACCGCACTAGGCTGGAGGCGCACTAAGTCGATCGCTAAGCTAATGCGACGCGCGTAAGCATTGGCTATGCCCATGGCAGATGTACTAGGCCGCTGCGTCAAGAATGCTGCACTCTGCGCCAGCGGTTGCAATACTTTGCTGAGAGCGGAAGTGTCTAGGACCCGAGCTCCCGCCATATCCCGGGTATTTAAATCTGAAGTGTTTCGCCAACCAACCATTTCCACGCGATATCCTCGCGCAATCAAGGACTCGCGTTGCTTTTCCAAGCGACTATCGTTTTGAACCAAGCTTGATCCAAGAATGCACACTAGCGGACGCGTCGTTGTTGCCATCTATAGCTCAATTTTATTTATGAGCATCCAATTTCCAAGTGATGCAAGCCGAAACACTGATGTCGCGTTGTTGGTGATGTCGCGTGCGAGAGCCTGAGCCTTCTGTGTATTCACATGATTTGGCAGGGACTTGCAGGCGTGCTCAACGCCTTGTTGCATCCATTGGCGCAGTGGCCCTGTCATCCAGCGCTGACTGGGAGTTTGAAAGCCCATCTTGTCACGCCGATCTATAATAACATCGGGGACGATGCCCCGCATAGCTTCCCGCAATGGCGCCTTTGATCGCCCATTGGCGTACATCGTGCTTGATGGGATTGCAGAGATAACGCGTGTCACCTCCAGTCCAAGGAAGGGCAGTCGGCTTTCAACGCCAAACGACATTGAGTTTCGATCTTCATAACGTAACAGGCTCGGTAACGAAAGATCAGAGAGCAAGTGCGCTATCTGCGAATCAAGCCTTGATAGACTTGGAACGGCTTTTGGCGAAGACGGCATAGCGCCATAGGTCAGCTGTTCTTTTGGCGGCCAATTTCCGCGCATTCGAGCTATACCTCGCCGAAGCGGCTCTGGAAGTAGCGCGCCAATTGCAGAGCGCTTGAGGAGATGCACATCAAGGCCTTCGTTAGAGATCTCCAACGCTTCACTTTCCTCCTGAAGCGCCTTGAAGCCTCGACTTGCGAGGGTGTCAGCAAGCCCGAATGTGACCATGCCACCATATCCAACTAGCAATTCATCGGCACCCTGTCCGTCTAGCATTACCTTTAAGCCGAGCGACCTTGCGTGGGCAAAAACCAATCGTTGAGCAATTACGGAGGTTGAAGCAAATGGCTCACCTTGATGGAGGCAGAGATCGTCAATGCACGAGGCGATTTCAGTATCGCTGGGTCTGACATGGTGCAAATTCATGTTGGGAAGACTTGCAGCGGCTTCCGCGAACATTTGCTCGCCTACCTGTCGACCGTTCCAGTCTTTTTCGTCGAAGCTAGCAAATACGCATTCGAAGCTCTGCTCCATTGGCAGAATTTGTGCCGCCAGACGAGCTATTGAGCTCGAGTCTAGTCCGCCAGACAAGCAGCTCCCTACGGGGACATCTGCAACTAAGCGGAGCGAAACAGATGATCGCAGCGCATCCCTGAGCGCCTCCGCTGCAACCGCAGGATCTTTGAAGGCGGCTTCCTTATCGGGGCTGTATCTGTCGCAAACACGCCGGCTCGACCATTCTGGTCTGCTACCCGTTAGGTCAATGGTTATGCAAGTTCCAGGAAGAACTCGATCAATTCCTTTGATGAAAGTATGAGGGCCCCTTTCAGCGATTCCAAGATCTAAAAAGACTTTTGCAACGTCCCAGTTCAAACATTTTTCTATGATACCTGCATGAGCAAATTGTTGTAACTCCGAAGAAAATGCAAAGCCTGAGCCACTTGCACTTCGCCAGAGGTGGAGCGGCTTCTCACCGAAACGATCTCGTGCTGCGATAAGCTGCTGCCTCGCTGCATCGAAGATAATCAATGCGAACATGCCGTCTAGGCGGCGAAAGAGATCGTATCCCCAGTGAGTCCATGCCGCCAAGAGAACTTCAGTGTCACTGGTTGTCGTGAAAGAAACTCCAAATGTCTGGAGTTCAGTTCGAAGGTCCTTAAAATTGTAGATTGAGCCGTTGAACACAACAGAAAGATCACCGCGTTGCATCGGCTGGGCAGCTTCTTGCGTAATGTCATAGATTGATAGGCGGCGATGGCCCAGATTTAGTTCACCACACGAAGTCTGCACCGATAAAAGTCTTTTGCCATCGGGGCCGCGGTGCGCCACCGCGTCCATTGCGCTTAAGCTGCGGCCGGCTTCTGACGAGTCGATGTTAAGGCTGACCCACAATCCACACATGATGCAAAATTACCCCGGCTCGTCCTAAGCGACTAGGTGGCGACCTACAACCTGTATGAACTCATGGTTCAAGCAATATCTTGTTTTTAAGCGCGATACCTTCTTCAACATCGCACCATGCAACTTGGCCGCCACGTTCAAGCACCAATACACTATTGCACCACTCTCGAACCAATCCGTCACTATGCGTTCCTAAAAACACGATTGTATCGTCATGGATCCAGTTTTCCACGCGTTTTGCGGCGCGATCGAAAAAGCGCGCATCACCAGCGCCAATCCACTCGTCCATCACATAGATATCAGCGCGCACGCTTGTTGCGATTGCAAAGGCCAAACGTGCAACCATGCCACTTGAATAAGTCCTAACTGGGCGCAGGATATCATCGCCAAGTTCACAGAACTCGACAATGTCGTTAACCCTTGATTCCATGTCAACTTTGCTCAGACCTATATAGCGGCCGCGCGCATAAATGTTCTCAAGGCCGGACAAAAAGCCGTCCATGCCCAACATAATGTTGAGCAAAGGGACAATGGACCCGTTGCGCTGGAATCGCCCAACTTCGGGTTCATAAATGCCCGCTATCATACGCAAAAGAGTAGTTTTACCGGCACCGTTGCGGCCAAGAATACCAATACGGTCACCGGGGCGGGCGTGAAAATTGATTCCACGCAAAACTACCTTCGGGCGCTTGTTTCTGTGCTTGGACGTCAGGCCAGCGGCGCGCAGCATTGCAACTTTTATGGAATGGGTATCATCTAGATGGGTTGGAAATGTAAGCCCAACTTTACTCATCCACACGTGAGCTTCATCAATCTCCGGCGATCCGATGTTTCGCAATAGCGCGCGTCTCGGCTGTCCGCTTTCGGAGCCCTCTACATTCGGCGCGGACGGGGCAGCCTCGGCACTAGCCTGAAGGGAGTCGATCTCTGACATTGCTTATACCCAAATTGCTATCATGCGACGGAAACGCACAAACACCACTGCCAACAGGCCCCACAAAACAGCCGCGGTAAAGATTGCGCCAAGCCAAATTGGTAGAGGAGTCATCACACCCAAGAAAGGATCGCGCAACACCCGCAACAAATAATACACAGGATTAAGGTCCACAATAAGGCGCCCTAACCCCTTAACCTGAGAATCATCCCACCAAACTGGCGACACATAAACAACAAAGCCCAAGATAGTCGAAAGAGCGGGCACGGTATCACGGTAACGTGTCCCGAGAAAACCAAGTAACGCACCGATTGGAAACAGCAGCAATAGACCCATCAGCAAACTGAAAGGTATCATGTACCAAAGCACTGGCTGTGTCGCCGTCAATGCGGCCACGACTGCGACAATTGGTAAGCCGTGCGCAAGTACCAAGAGGTTTCGAAGCAATAGGGTAACGGGTATATAGGAAGTTGGGGTACGAGTTGAATGCAAAGCTACCTGTGAGGATGGGTACATGCTGGCCGATTCGATCAGCCAGGTCTGAATGAACTGCCAGTACACGATGCCTGCGCATAGATAATTGAGATAAGTGGTCCAAGGCATTTTAAACAGGAAAGTGCCCAAGAACGAAAAAGCACCGATAAACGTAATCGTTCCTATGACAAGCCATAAGGGCCCCAAAATAGACCGCGCATATCGCGACGCTAACTCCTGCCCTGCAATCTCAATGGCCTGGGGAATATGACGAATTGTCCACTTGATGTCCGCCAAGGCTTCGGCAACCCGTTGCCCTTTCCCTGATTGGACCCGCTCTACATAAAGGCGGTCTTCGCGGTCACGATGTTCTAATGCCTGTTTAGTCATACTGTTTCCGTATTGGGATAAAAGACTGGGCGAAACATAGCCGATTATGGCAATTGTCGTTCACTCGCATAGGGGTGTAAGCCGCACTCACATCTAAACCTGCGACTTAGCCTCGCTATGTGTTCCTATTGTGATGACAAAGACCCCAATCTTAGTCTAATTGAAGCCATAGGCCTGACAAACAGGCCCCAGACCAACAATTGCGGTTGGGCGTCTAATAACCACCATTTCTCAAACAGTCCAGTGCGGCCTGCAGGTTTCTAAGGCCATCATTACCTGAAACATGGCCTGTGCCGTTTGACAGAATTGAAGTAACTGATGCTTCATGCTGTGCCAAGAGTGGCTCTTTAGAAACGACGGCCAACTGCTTCATCGTGTATGACCCATCTGATTTATATTCAGAGTACTCACTAACCTGCCTAGTTATCAAATCAGCTACGATAAATTTGGACGACGTAGCGATCTGAAGCTGCCTTAGCTTGAATGGTGTTATCCAATTGGTGTTTATACTTGCCAGAACGCCGTTTTCTGTCTTGAATTGCAAAAGTGCGGTATCTTCGCGTGCTGCCTTCACGCTTGCGAGAGCTGCTGATATGGACGCAAGTTCAGATTGTGCGATCGTGCGAATGATATCGATATCGTGCACGGCCAAATCAATCACGACACCCACATCAGACATTCTCGGCGGAAACGGCCCAACACGAGTGATATTAATACTAATCGGCGCGCTTTCACCAAGAGCTTGTTTTGCTGCTATCACAGCAGGATTGAACCTCTCGACATGGCCGACCATTAGCAATCTGTTAACAGCCTTCGCCTTGTCAATCATCGACAACGCATCTTCAATCGTTGGCGCGATGGGTTTTTCAACCAAAACATGGCAATTTCGATCAAACATGTCGAGAGTTGCTTGTTTATGCGCGGAATTTGGAACAGCCACAACAGCATAGTCAATTGGAGTATCAGGAAGTTCGTCAATCGAACCATATCCTTTGCAACCGAAGGCCTCACTTGCTTTGCCTAATGTTGCAGCATCGCCGTCTACCAACCCAACAAGCTCAATGCTTGGCATAAGTTGAAGCACTCGCGCGTGATTTCTGCCCATGTTCCCTAGGCCGATTACAACGGTTTTAATCCGGTTCATTTCTCTGATAACCTCAATCTTGGCGAGTTCATATTCTTTGAATTGTCGAATATAACACCCAACCAGTGTTTGCAAACCAAACAACATTTGGGTTGCGCCTTACCGAATGAGGCAGAATGGAATCACCGTAACAGGCTCAAGCAAAGAAATTATTTTAGTCAATTTTTTTGATGCTTAAATTGGAAGTGCGGATTAATACCAAGCTGCATTGATCATAACCCATGCGCCCATTTGCGCCGACCAATGGTCATGATGTGCCATGGCTGATCGATGAGCTTGTTCCATGCCTCGCAGCAATGGTCGACGATGTTGTCGTAGGAGG
>JAJTHV010000414.1 GCA_021300095.1 Flammeovirgaceae bacterium
CAGAAAAACAGACGGACGGAGTTTAGAATTCTTGAAATTGGGCCGGCCCAAAAGAAACCTGAGTTTGACGAAGACAAGTACTTCAACGATGGCAACGATAATTGACGACAGTGGAACTTACACTGACCACTCCTGCTCTTTTATTCCCCACTGTTTCACTGGTATTATTGGCGTACACCAATCGCTTTCTGGCAGTCGCGGCACTCATCCGCAAATTGGCGGCTGAATACCAGACGAAAAAAGACAAAAATTTGGCTGATCAAATTCGAAGTCTCCGCATTCGTGTACGATTGATTCGCGATATGCAAATGCTTAGCATCTTCGCGTTGTTTCTCAGCGTGCTATGCATGTTTTTTATTTTTGATGGCGATTTGGTGATAGCCAAATACATGTTTGGCGCTTCACTGCTCAGCCTTCTCATTTCGCTGGGCATTTCCTTACGGGAAATTCAGATTTCAACCCGAGCGCTGGCCATTCAACTTCGCGATATGGATAATGATGTGCGGCTGTGGGATCCGATCAAAGACTTTGTAAAGGAAGTAGCCGGAAAAAAATAATCTATTCGTAGATAAATTCGCCTTGAGGCGTTTGTAGCGTTACTTTCTTTTTATCAGCTACTTCTACCCTGCCTACAATCTTTGCCTCAATACCAAAACTTTGACTGATGGCAATTACCTGTTCAGCATGAGCTTTTGGCAGATAGATTTCCATACGGTGCCCCATGTTGAAGACCTTGTACATTTCTTTCAGGTCGGTGCCGCTTACATCATGAATCATTTTAAACAGCGGAGGAATTTCAAATAGGTTATTCTTGATCACGTGTAGGTTCTCGATGAAGTGCAGCACCTTGGTTTGCGCGCCTCCACTGCAATGCACCATGCCATGAATTTGCCCGCGTAAGGCTTTGAGCAATTCGATTACCACAGGAGCATACGTGCGAGTCGGTGAAAGCACGAGCTTGCCAACCGATAACGGTGCACCCGGCACTTCATCTGTCACCAAATACTTTCCGGAGTAAACCAAATCGTTTGGTACAGCCGGATCAAATGTCTCCGGATATTTCGAGGCGTAGATATGACTAAACACATCGTGTCGCGAGGAAGTCAAGCCGTTGCTACCCATTCCGCCATTGTATTCGCTTTCGTACGTAGCTTTTCCATAGGAAGCCAACCCCACAATCACATCGCCAACCTGAATGTGGCTGTTGTCAATCACTTCGCTTCGTTTCATTCGAGCGGTGACAGTGCTATCAACAATAATAGTGCGTACCAAGTCGCCTACATCGGCCGTTTCGCCACCGGTGCTGATGATGTTCATGCCGTGGCTGCGCAGCATTTCCAAAACTTCTTCGGTGCCGTTGATGATGGCACTGATGACTTCGCCCGGAATTTTATTTTTATTGCGACCGATGGTAGAGGATAACAAAATGGGGCCGGTAGCTCCTACGCAAAGCAGATCATCTACATTCATGATGATGGCATCTTGCGCAATGCCCTTCCACACGCTTAAGTCGTTTGTTTCTTTCCAATAGATGTAGGCTAGCGAAGATTTGGTACCTGCACCATCGGCATGCATGACGGTGCAATAGTCGGGGTCATTGGCCAGCAAGTCGGGAACGATTTTGCAAAACGCCTTCGGGAATAATCCTTTGTCGATTTTTTTGATGGCTTCATGCACATCTTCTTTCGAGGCGGAAACTCCGCGTTGGTTATATCTGTCTGACACTGGCTTAATTTAATAGCGCAAAGGTGCTAATAGATTTTAGATTTTAGAAGTGAGTCGGCAGCTGCCACTTAAAAGAAGTAGCGGGCAAATGCCCACAAGCCCAGCGCCAGCATAATAAAACCGGGCAGCATTTTTATAAACAAATTCTCTTGCACATACTTGGCCAGGCGGTTGGCCATGAATACAAAGAGCGTGAGCAACGCCATGGCACCCACAGAGGTGCCGAGAACATAACTATGAATAAGACCCTCTGAAGATAAGTCGACCCACCCTTGTGCCTTGAAATAGGCGGTGGCTCCCATCCAATAAGGAATGGCCATAGGATTGACCAAGCTGAGGACGATGCCTCGCCTGAAACCGCTTTCGCTGAACTTAACGGAGAAGGTAGATGGCTTACGCGATGACCAGAGTGTAAAAATACCCAAGGTCGTCATGAGGATGGCGGTGATAAGCTGAAAGTTTTCGATGATTAAGGGTGATGAGGTAAGCCAGCTCTCGAATTCTACGGCAATCCATGCGTATGGATACTCGATGATGGAAACGGCCAGCGCAAAACGTAACGCGGTGTTTACTTTCTTTTGCAACCCAAGTTGAAGAACGGAAACATTGAGTGTGCCGGGCGGAATAGAGCCAATGAAGCTAAAGAAAAGGCCCGTGAGAAAGACTGATAAATAAGGAAGCATGTAGCTGTAAAAATACGAACCTCATTTGATATAAAAGAATGGTAAGGTAGGCACGCGTGTGGTGCTGGCATGGGCAAGGGATTGAAGTGAAAAGCCCGCATCCCGCCCTAAGCGGTCGACAACATGGCGGGGAGGACTTGCAGCGAAAAGCCCGGTCCCGCTTCAAGCGGGATGCCCCAAAAATATTTTACACTTTCGCGGATTTAAACTGGTGGTAGATTTTTTTTCCTTCACGGAAGGTGAGGTAAGGCACACCGCGCTGGTGGTTTTCTTTGCTGATGCGATAGAGATTATTCCAATGACGGATGAGGTCGCGCACACCAAGCCACAACGATGCGCCCGGATGATAGAGGCTGTGTAAAAATCAAAATTCTCTTTAATGAATAGGCAATATGTCAAGGCTACAAAACCCCACCTTTATATTGGCTTCCAGTTAAAATCTATTATTCTTTCTTTCATTATGTTGAATGACTCAAGCGATAGCCATCTTCTAAAGTTATATACGATGGTATAGATCGTTACTTCTGTTTGGACTCCTCTTAATCCTCTTGTTAATAACGGTATTTGCCCCATCCAATATTTTATTGTTCCAAATGGATGTTCTGATAACATTCTTCGTAAGCGCATTTTTTCTTTCCCCTCTACGCTTTTCATTTTAAGTAAATATTGATCTTTCCATTCCTGATTGCTTTGCCTTCTAATGGATCTACCTTTTTCTGAAGTGGTGCAACTTGATTTAATGTTAC
>JAJTHV010000284.1 GCA_021300095.1 Flammeovirgaceae bacterium
AAAATCAAAACTGAATCCAATAGCCAGGGCTTATGAGCAGGGTATGCGATTGATCACGACTACACCAACAGATACTATATTAAATGCTAAAAACTCCGATCCCTTTTTGCAGTATGAAGGCAAAGTGGTTCGTTTCATTTTCTTCCAGCGAATCGGATTCGAAAAATCCATTTACGATAGCAGCAGACGTATTAATTCTGCCATTAGTCAATTTGCCAACGATCTGCATTCGCCTACTCGTGAATCTACTTTACGGAAGCATTTATTCATCAGAGAAAACATGCGAGTGAATCCGTATCTGCTCGCAGATAACGAGCGCTACTTGCGCGACCGAGATTTCTTGTTGGACGATCGGATTGTGGTAGCACCGGTTTCACCAAATTCAGATTCTGTTGACATTACTGTGATTACCCGCGATGTTTTTAGCGGAGGTTTAAACATAGAGGGTGATTTGCCCCGTGCTCCTCTGGTGAGTATGTATGATAATAACTTTTTGGGCCGAGGACAACGCATCCAATTGTCAGTCTTGAATGATCCCAACCGGAATCCTGCATTTGGATTTGCCACTTCCTATCGCAAGAGTAGCATTTTTGGATCACTGGCAGATTTGGAGGTGGGATACACGCAAATGAAATCAGGGATTTTGTATGGAGCCGAGAATGAGTATTCCTATTTTGTCCGATTAAACCGACCGTTGGTATCACCGTATTCACGACTTGCCGCAGGTGTAGATATTAGTAACAATAAGTCACAAAATGTTTTTATGAAGCCGGATAGTGTGTTCACGTATTATAACTATAGTCAAATCGATTTATGGACTGGCTACAATTTTGGCATTTATCCCAAGCGAGCAAATGCGTTCCGCTATTTTCTGGCTGCACGTTACTTTGATGGCAGTGTGTTTGACCAGCACCGTGAGTTGGAGCTGCCCGATGCATCGCGGAGTGTGCGGGTGGTAGCTTACTTATCAGAGTTTACATTGTATCGGCAAGAGTTTTATAAGACGCGTTTTGTTTTGGGTTTTGGAAGAACCGAAGACGTTCCATTTGGATTGTCGCTTTCATTTACTGGTGGCCTTGCCTCGCAGTATGGAATTGAACGAGCGTATACAGGTGTGAAGCTGATGTATTCATGGGTAAATAAAAAGGGTAGTATTTTTAGGTTGGATGTACAAACCGGGTCGTTCATGCGAAAGAGCGCATTTCAAGATGGCGTTTTTAACGCCCGGATGTCCTATTATACTCCTGCCTATCGGCTAAGAAAATACAAAGTTCGCACGCTGGTGAATGGCAGTTATACCACACTTTTTCAGCGTACATTGTCCAGCTTCACCACCATTGCGCGAAACGATCTTGAAGGGTTCACCACTCCTCTGGCACAGGGAAATCAAAAATTTCAAATGAAGGTAGAATCTACACTGTATACTCCGTGGAGTTTGCTGGGTTTTCGTTTGGCGCCTTTTGTTGGAGCCGATGTAGTAGCAATAGATTGCAGTGAATGTATAACCGGATCAGGGACAGCTTATGCGCTTAGTTCCGGTATTCGGATGCGAAACGAAAACTTAATTTTCGGTACCATTGAATTTCGCTTAGTGTATTTTCCGAAATCCGATTGGAGTTCCAGCTTTTGGCAAACTCAATACAATCAAAATTTACGAATCAAAAGTTCTGATTTAATTGTACGTCCACCTTCATTAGTTGTATATTGAAAGATCAGAAATTGACTATGAAGCTGCGCAATCTCCTCATCGTTTGCTTAGGGCTATTCAGTTGGCTGCAGACTGCAGCGTGGGTTTACCCGGAGCATCGCAGAATTAGCATCTTAGCTATTCAGAAATTGCCTGAAACACAGCGCATCATTTTAGAGCGTTTATGGTCAGAAGCCCGCATTGGGCATGAGAGTCGATTGACCCCTGGCTTATTCGATCTGCAACATCCGCAGCGTCCCCAACAATTGGACTATGCTTCGTGGATGGGCATTGCCGGAGATCATAGTTGTTCTCCGGATGCCATGCTGAAAACCGTTTTGTATAGCGACTGGATTTTGCGTGTGGCGGAAATTACCTTTCATCTTGAGGCAGATTTGGCAAAAGCAAAAAATACCAGCCAGCTAATCAATGCTTTACGCGATTCCGATATCAAATTGCAGCGTGCCGATATTGACTATGCCACACGCGCAGGATCGAATAATGTGCATTTTTTACTTTCACGAAGAACCTCCAGCGAGCGGGCCGAAGAATTTTTAGCCAATAGTTTGCGTGATAGTGTAGAACTCAACGCCATTGCTGCTTATGCATGGTTTCATACCCTTGCCCTTCGAAAGGCAACACTTTATGCAGCAAACACTACACCGGCTGAACAAAAGGCAGCTTTGGCTTTAGCGGCCTTGGCCGATGAGGCGTTTGCTCTTCACTTTTTGCAAGATATGTTTTCTGCCGGCCACATTGCGGGCACCTGGGGTGATGCTTCGTTACGCAAAGGCACACATGATTATTACAATGAACGTGGCTTGGAGGTGATTACATGGGAAGGGACCAAGCGTGTGGCAAAAGGAGATGCCTACATGCGGGTGGAAGATGCTGATTTTGCAGCCGAGGCAGTTAAATTAAGTTTACAACAATTGATTGATGCGGCAGAAGGCCACTCCCCAAAACCAGGAGTGGATTGGATGAAAGCAAAATTGCAACCCGACACATTAGACGTTTGCAAAAATACTCTTTTGCCCAATGGTCAACTTGATTTTGATTTGGTAAAAGATGTGTTGATGAAAACTCCGGTTCCCGGATTAGGTTCTGGTTTGGGTGAGCTTCCCCGGTTTCGATCGGAGTTGGGTTTGTTCTTAGGCGTATCTACTTCGGTGAATGTTTCCTCCATTCGGGGTGGATTTGCCTTGGGGCAAGAGGTGCCGGGTAGTGTAGCAGGTATAGAAGCAGATGTGATGATCGGCTATGGGTTGGAAGGAGTGTTAAATCAAACCGGTGATGGACTGATTTTTTTTCAGGCAGGTTGGCGACAAGATTCACCTTCGTCTACTCAGTTTTCGAATAATGATCCTAATTATCAAGCCAATAGCATCACTTCAATTATTCCAGGGCGATCGGCCTATAGCGTCCGACTTCGGTTGCCGTTTTGGTTGGTGCCCGGAGATTTACTTTTAGCAGGCCCAATTCTGGGATTCACTCATCCTAAAGCATTTCAAAAAATGGCAGTCGAAGCAGTGAATGGTGGTGTGATTGGATGGCAGTCACGTTTTGCGACACCAATAGGTAGATTTCAATTTGTTTTAGGCCGCGAGGTGGGATTTTCGATTTACGGATTGGGAGGCACTGCCGATGCATTGTTCGTTCCTACCAGCGCTAATACACTGGCTATTGTAACGTACAAGTCGATTAAGTATGACTTTCCATTTTTAGAATACCAACCCGTTCGCTCGTTCTCACAATCACAAAGCTCAGCACTCCGGGTGCAGTTTTCTTTCGGTGTGGATACGCCATTTAAAACGGCAGCCATCACGCCTGTGACTCCTAGCGATTTAGAGTTAAAACCAATTTGGTATTTATCGGCACGCTTGGTTTTCAATTGGCGGCATTATTTCTAATGGCGGCTAATCGATCTTTTTTGGATAGTGAAACCATTCCATTTTTCCGCTGCCAAATTTCAGGTTACTCCACTGCGCTTGAGAAAATGAAATGCACGCTACCCCGCAGGTAGGAATGTTTACAATGGCTTCATTGGAAACAGCATTGACAAATTCAGTCAATCCGGGGTTATGTCCAAATAGCATTGCAATTTCTTCGGTGTCGTTTTTTCGATCTGGAATTTCCTTCACCACCTGTAAGATCATTTCCGTCTCTGCATGATAGAGCCTTTGGTCGCTTGTGATTTTGTTGGAAGAGAAATCTAATTTTTTGGCGATGTGTTTGCAGGTTTCCATCGTTCGCACGGCAGGGCTGGATATCAGATAGTCAGGTGTGATCTTCATTTCACGCAACCATTTGCCCATCCGAGGCGCATCTTTCTCCCCCCGGTTGTTTAGCGGTCGATCAAAATCATCCAATGCGGGGTTATCCCAACTGGATTTTGCATGACGGATGATAATCAGTTTTTTCATGGACGGTAACATCAATATGGATGACTAGCTTCGTTGTTTATTCCTAGCTAAATTTACGAATCCTACTCGTATCTTTGCAGTCCATGGAAAAACGACCGCTTCGGAAAGAAATCAAATATACCAGCCTTTATTATTTTATCCGGTTTTTGATTTTTGCTTCTAATCTTTTACCCCGCAAGATGTGGTTGGCATTTTGTGGCTTCTTAGGAAAGGTTGCTTATGCATTTTCGCCTCAGCCTCGCGAACGTGCCATTTTCCATTTGGGTCTTGCGTTTGGCCGTGAGAAATCGCCACGAGAAATCATTGATTTGAGTAAGGAGATGTTTGTGATGTTGGGAAAAAACGCAGGTGATATTTTGCGGTCACTCAAAGTGAAAACACTGTCCGATTTAGAGAAATTTTTAACTACGCATGGATTGGAAAATTATGAGAAAGCCCACGCGAAGGGAAAAGGCGTTATGTTTCTAACATCCCATTTAGGTGCTTTTGACTTGCAAATTACGAACATGGCTTTGCGCGGATTGAATCCCAATATTGTGGGTACCGCATTGAAAGATGAACGATTGAATGCACTACTGTGGGAGTATCGCAATGCTTTTGGCGCAATTGCTATTGAACGAGGAAAAGAAAGCGTACGATTATTCAAAGTGCTAAAGTCTGGAGGATCGATTGCCATTTTGATCGATCAGGATACCAAAGTGAAGAGCCGCTTTGTTAATTTTTTTGGCATGCAGGCTGCCACACCTATTGGCGCTACCATTTTAGCTTTGCGAACAGGCGCAGCTGTGGTGCCGACCTATATTTATTTAGATGAGCAAGGGCAACAACAAATGCATATCCTTCCAGAGATTCCATTAATTATTTCTGGAGACGAGGAGACCGATTTAGTTGTCAATACGCAGCGATTCACAGACTTCACCGAGAAAATTGTGCGCGAGCATCCGGATCAATGGGTGTGGATGCACGAGCGTTGGAAAACCCGCCCGGGAGAAGAAATCCGATAAAACTATTTCAACTGTTTATTCATCTAATTGCTAATGAGTTGTTAAATCCGCTCATAGAAGGAGAAATAGTTGGCCATTCGTGTCGTTTCTTGTAACCTTTTAGTCTGGATTGCAGTAGTACCAAATACCGAAACCATTAGTTATGAAGAGAAGTTACATTATAGCCGTAGGTATTGTTGTTGTGATACTTATCGGTTTTTTTGTTTTTAATCGAACCAAAGCCAGTAGCGCAGCCGATATCATAGCGCTAGTGAAGAAAGGAGAATTTCGGGTAGAAGTAGAAACTACTGGAGAGTTGGAAGCCAAAAATTCCGTAAAAATTATGGGCCCGGGAAGTGTCCGTCAATTTCAAATCTGGGAGGTGACACTTCAAAACATTGTGGATGAAGGAACGGTGGTGAAAAAAGGAGACTGGGTAGCTACGCTCGATCGCTCCGAGTTCCAAACCAAATTCAATCAAAAACAAATTGACTTTGAAAAAGCCAATTCCAAATTTGTACAAATACAACTAGACACGACACTTCAAATGCGCCAGGCACGCGATGAGCTAATCAACTTAAAATACGGTGCAGAGGAAAAGGAGATTATCCTCCAACAATCTAAGTTTGAACCACCGGCCACCATCAAGCAAGCAGAGATTAATCTCGACAAAGCGCACCGCGCGTATCAGCAAGCATTAGAAAATTATAAAATCAAGCGAAACCAGAATGTAGAGAAAATGCGTGAAGTGGAGGCAGAGTTGCGAAAAGTAAGAGGCGATTTTGACGGCATGAGTAAAATTCTCGAATCATTTAATGTAATGGCTCCGGAAGACGGAATGGTAATCTATGAGAAAGGATGGGATGGAAAACCGATTAAAGCAGGCTCGCGTATTGGAATGTGGGAGCCAACCGTGGCCACACTTCCGGATCTTACAAAAATGCAATCCAAAACATTTGTGAATGAAGTAGATGTGCGAAAAGTAAAACCCGGACAAAAAGTATTGATTGGTCTGGATTCAGATCCGGATAAAAAATTCAATGGTGTTGTTACTAAAGTGGCCAACGTGGGAGAACAACGTCCCAATTCAGACGCAAAAGTTTTTGAGGTTTTGGTTGAGATCGATGGCACCGATGCTACGCTTAGACCTTCGATGACTACCAGCAATAAGATTATTGCTCAGGTTTTAAATAATGTGATTTTTATTCCATTAGAAAGCTTGCACACACAAAACGATTCAATCACCTATGTATTCAAGAAGGACGGAATAAAGATTACTAAGCAAGAAGTAGTGGTGGCCGAAACAAATTCCAATGAAGCTGTTATTACCTCGGGCTTATCACCGGATGAAAAGGTATTCCTATCCGTACCGACAGGTGTGGAAAACGATGAAGTAAAATTGTTGCCAGAGCGTAATGGGAAGCGGAGAAAGAAGGACGCGAAGGAAGTGAAAGTGGCTCCGAAAGATTCTACGCAGGTAACGAAGCCCTCCATTTAATCTGCTAAACCGCTCGTTGCATGAAAAAGATTTTCAGTGCCCGCGTATTGGCTAATCTCTATATTGCCATAGATGCCGTGATTGCCAATCGAATTCGTTCGTTGTTAACGGCATTGGGTATCATTTTCGGAGTGGCTGCAGTAATTGCTATGCTAGCCATTGGTAACGGTGCCCAGCAAGAAATTTTGAATCAAATCAAATTAGTGGGTGTCAACAACATTGTGATCAAACCTATTATCGAGCAGAAAGAGGAGAAGATTAGCGAGAAGGTAGGAAAGAAAGAGCAGAAAAAATTCTCGCCCGGACTGACTGTTCGAGATGTAGAAAGCATTAAGAATATTTTGCCTGATTTAACACAAGTAAGTCCTGAAATCATTTTAGACACCTATGTGATCCGTAATGGCTTTCGAAGATCGGCCAAGCTAGTAGGCGTAGAGCCATCCTATTTTTCGATTTATGATTTTAAATTATCGGAAGGAAGTGTGTTCAATGATGAACAACTTAAGTTTGGAGCTCCGGTTTGTATCATTGGTTCAGCCCTTAAGAGCCGTTTTTTCCCCACCGAAAACCCGATCGGTAAAACCATGAAGGTAGGTACCCATTGGCTGACGATTGTCGGTGTTATGAGTGAGCGAGTGGTTTCACAAGCCAGTATCTCGAAATTAGGTATCCGTGATTTTAACATGGATGTGTACATACCACTACAAAGTGTCTTGGTGCGCTATCGCAATCGTGATTTAATTACTGCAGAGGCATTGCGATTGGCAGCGCAGAATAGTCGGGGGTTCGTATTTATCAACGGACAGAATAACGCCAATTCTGACAACGAAGCGGAGAAAAAAAATTATCACCAACTCGATCGATTGGTTTTGCAAGTAGATAAAACCGAAAAGCTTCAGGCAACAGCCGAAATTATTTCCCGCATGCTGAAGCGCAGACATTTTGATGTAGTAGATTACGAAATAGAAATACCTGAGTTATTGTTGAAGCAACAACAGCGCACCAACGATATCTTTAATTATGTGTTAGGAGCGATTGCAGGAATCTCATTGTTGGTTGGAGGCATCGGTATTATGAATATTATGCTCGCCTCGGTTTTGGAGCGTATCAAGGAAATTGGCTTGCGACTAGCCATTGGTGCGCAGAAGAGTGATGTCGTGCAGCAATTTTTGTTCGAAGCCATCATGATCAGCGTAAGCGGTGGAATTATAGGTGTAATTTTGGGTGTAGTGTTCGCCTACCTTGTATCTTCTTTTGCTGGCATACCCACCATCATCAGTTTTGCATCAATCATTTTGTCATTTGGTGTGGCCGCCACTGTAGGTTTGATATTTGGCATTGCACCTGCGCGCAGAGCTGCCGCACAAGACCCCATTGCATCTTTACGATATGAGTAAGAAATATACTTTTTTCATTTTTTGCCTGATGAGTGTAGCCTCGTTCGGGCAAAATAAATTTACGCTCAATGAAGTAATCGAGCGTGCGCGTGCGCAATCACCTGCGTCCAAGCGAGTGGCAACAACCAAAGAAACCCGGTATTGGGAATATCGCACATTCCGGGCACGGTACAATCCACAACTCGCGATTAGCGGAAATGCACCAAGTTATAGTTTGAATTTTCAACAAATTATTCAACCGGATGGAACAAAGTTGTTTAAACCCATCAACCAAACGAACTCATTTGCCAACCTTGGTTTGCAACAGCCATTGCGCTGGACAGGCGGTACGATTTCGGCAAACACGAATTTTAATTTTTTTACCGATAACGCGTTGAGATCGGAATTATGGAGTGGAAATATTTTTAATGTGCGGTTGGATCAGCCTCTTTATGCATACAATAGTTACAAGTGGGACCGCAAGACATTGCCATTAAAATTTGAGGAATCGAAGCGCGAATATGTTGAGCAACTTGAATTTATTTCGCAAAACGCCTCTGAATTTTTCTTTCGGGTAATCAGTGCACAAATTGACGAGCAGATTGCTAAGTTTAACTTGGCGAATAATGATACTATCTACAAAATTGAACAAGGTCGATATAACATCGGTACCACCTCACTGGATAAGTTATTACAAGTCGAATTGCAGTTGCTCAAGTCGAAGCAGGATGTGGCGCAAGCAAAAATCAATATTCAGAATGCCAGTCTTTCTTTGCGTATCTATTTAGGCTTGAAAGATGACGAAGAATTTCAGTTATTGTTACCCGAAGAGATTCCGTTGTTTGAAGTAAAATTGGATGAGGCATTGCAGTACGCAAAGAAAAACAGAGCTGCCTATATTTCGTTTGAACGCAGGCGCATCGAAGCGGAAAGTGAAGTAGCTCGGGCGAAAGCAAGTCGTTTACAGAATGCATCGTTGACAGCCTCTTATGGATTGAATAACTCAGGTGCGATGGTCAGCGATCTCTACCGAAGCCCCCAAGAACAACAGCAATTTAATTTAGGATTCAGTGTCCCCATTTTGAATTGGGGCCGCAACAAAGCCACGATGCAAACGGCACTCGCCAATAAGAAGTTGAATGATTATACGATCGCGCAGGATGAGATCAACGCAGAGCAGGAAATCATCAATCAGGTTCGGCAATTTGAATTGCTGCGATTGCAAATTGAGATTACGAAAAAGTCAGATGAGGTGGCGCGTGAGCGTTACAATGTGGCGCAAAACCGATACCTGATCGGTAAAATCGACATTACGAATTTGAATATTGCCTTGACAGAAAAGGATGCTGCCAGACGAAGCTATTTGGAAGCACTGCGTTTTTATTGGACATCCTACTTCAATCTGCGGAGATTGACATTGTATGATTTTGCTTCAGGTACTTTGCTTTACACTCCGGACGCGGACTAAAGCCCCGTGTAGTTAAATGGTGTGATTTTTTTCAAAGTTCCTTTTAGGTCTTCGCTGACTGAGAGTGTATCAATAAAAGCAGCTAGTGTTTGTTGCGTGACTTTTTCGTTTTTCCGGGTAAGTCCTTTCAACGCCTCATACGGATTTGGATATCCTTCTTTTCGTAAGATGGTTTGAATTGCTTCAGCCACAACAGCCCAATTATCATCTAAGTCTTTGTCGATCGCAGATTGATTTAGCTCCAATTTGCCAATCCCTTTTTCCAACGATTTAAATGCGATGATGGTGTGCGCTAAGGGTACACCAATGTTTCGTAATACCGTAGAGTCCGTCAAATCTCGCTGTAATCGTGAAATAGGAAGTTTGGAAGAAAGATGTTCAAACAAGGCATTGGCCAAACCCAAGTTTCCTTCGGCATTTTCAAAGTCAATCGGATTTACTTTGTGTGGCATGGCAGACGAGCCCACTTCGCCTTCTTTAATTTTTTGTTTGAAGTAATTCATGGAGATATACTGCCATACATCCCGACTGTAATCTATAAAAATGGTATTGATGCGTTTGAGGTTATCAAACAGAGCAGCCATGTTATCATAGTGCTCGATTTGAGTGGTAGGCGTGCTCCGATTTAGTTGAAGCGTATGGTTTACAAATTGCAAGGCAAAGGCATTCCAGTCAATGTTCGGATAAGCAATTACATGCGCGTTCAGATTTCCGGTTGCGCCTCCGAATTTAGCCGAGTGCGGAATGTGACTTAACAACTCAAGTTGTTGTTTCAACCTTGATGTGAATACTTCAATTTCTTTTCCGAGTCGAGTGGGAGAGGCAGGTTGCCCGTGCGTTTTAGCCAGCATGGCAATATCCTTCCAGTCTGCAACATTTTTTTCTAACAATGAAATAAGTTGTAGAAGAGCAGGCGTGTATACCTCATCTAAAAACTCTTTCAGTAATAATGGCGTTGCTGTATTGTTGATGTCTTGAGAAGTAAGACCGAAGTGAATAAATTCTTTGAAGGAAGAAAGCCCTAAACGATCAAACTCATTTTTCAAGAAGTACTCAACTGCTTTTACATCGTGGTTGGTTGTCTTTTCAATTTCTTTAATCTTTTCGGCAGCGGGTTGATCGAAGGCTGAATAAAGATTTCGGAGTGCGTCAAACTTATCTTTCGGAAATGAAACTAATTCCGGTAATGGCCATTGGCAAAGAGCAATGAAATACTCTACTTCTACCCGAACGCGGTACCGAATGAGTGCATATTCAGAGAAGTAATTTTGAAGCGATTCGGTGGTTTTGGCATAGCGACCATCTACCGGAGAAATAGCAAAGAGAGAAGATTTCACGCAAGGGTTATTAAGCAACAAAAGTACACAAAAACGGACAAGATCAATGCTTTTTAAGATGGCCGATATTGATTGGCCCGAATGTTTTGCGCTGCCAAAGAAACCGTTTCTACGATGCGTTTGCTTCTGGTTTCGGGGCGTTTTGCATTTAATATCCATTCAAGTATACCTCGCTTGGTAGATGGAGGAAAGGCTCCCCAGTTTTTGTAAGCAGTTTTATTTTTTGAAAATTCCTTTTTCAGATCATCCGGTTCTTCGAGGTTATCTACCGGGGTTAATGCATCCCATGTCCCAAGTTTCTTCGCAAGTGTAACCATCTCCATTCCGGCAGGTGTCATTAATCCTTCAGCAACTAATCGCTCTACTTTTTCTTTATTGATTTTACTCCATTTGCTTTTGGGATTGCGTTTGGCGAAAAACTGATAATAGCTTTCATGATCTCTCTTATTCGGTTTGCTATCTACCCAGCCATAACACAATGCTTCATCTACGGCTTCCGGATAGTACACGCTGGGTGTTTTGCTACCTTTGTGATAGATAATCAGCCAAACCGATTTTGTGGAACGGCTATTTGCTTCCAACCACTTTCTCCAGGCGCTTCTTGTTTTTGCATAAAATGTTGGGATGCCGTCTTTGGTTTCCATTGATTACCGATCAATTAATCCAAAGTAGATTTTTTTTTAAAGCGTAGCAAATCAAACTTAACTGTAAACATAAATTATGTGATAGCCCATC
>JAJTHV010000445.1 GCA_021300095.1 Flammeovirgaceae bacterium
GAAACCGAAGTAATTGGCAAACGCATTTTTGGAATTGCCAGAGTAATGAATGAGAAAGGCGAGGTGTGTGCGTATGCCACCGGCTCGCTCGCTTCAGGAATTGTGGTGGGTTGATTACACCAAATTATTCGCGTAAGCGTATTTGACAAGACCCACTAAGTTGGTGGCTCCAGTTTTCTTCAGAATATTTTTGCGATGTGTTTCTACGGTGCGCTCGCTGATGAACAGCACTTCGGCAATCTGGCGACTGTTGAACTCTTTGGTAATCAGTTTCAAAATTTCGATTTCACGACTGGTAAGCACTCCGCGCTCTTCTTCTTCCGGCAAGCTGATGAGCAGTTCCGCTACCTCATCGCTCAGAAAGCGCTTTCCTTCCATTACTTTTTGCAACGCATCGGTCAGGTTTTTGTAAGTATCTTTTTTTAGGATGTATCCGGAGACGCCTGAACGCAACAGTTCTTTCACCACGGCCGGGTCATCGTGCATGCTGAGCACAATAATTTTTATTTCCGGCTGTGCGATGCGTGCGGCTTTTACCAACTCTAATCCGGTGATGCCAGGCATTTCGTAATCAGTGATAAGCAAATCAAATTCAGTGGATTTAATATGGTCTAATGCAGCCAGACCAGAGGTAGCGGTGTGGGTCACCTCAAAAGGATCACGAATCAGATTTTTCATGCCTTCCAGTAGGATGGGATGATCATCGACCAGCAAAACGGAATGCTTTTTCATGCGTTGTAAAATTCGACCAAATGGTGTACTTAACCAAATCACATCCGTGCTGATTTTATTCAGCAAAGCAACAAAGCCCGCAGGCTTCTCAAAATACCGAGGCCTCGGTATTTTTTACTTCGGTAGTAGCGCTGGTGCCCATCGGCACCTGAATGGTAACGGTATTATTTTTTCTTCCGGCAACCACATCCCAATCAATGCTTCCTTTGATCAGGTTCAATCGTGTTTGAATAGTGCGCCAGCCATTGCTTTGGGTGCTGTTTTGAAAGGCGGTCAAGTCGTAGCCCATGCCATCATCTTCGAGGGTGATAATCACTTCTTCGGTGTGGCCGGTGAATGAAAGGGTTAATTCGGTTGCCTTGCTGTGTTTGAGAATATTGGAGATCAGCTCCTGCAAAATGCGGTACAACGAGATTTCAACTACGTTGGAAAACCGATTGGGCACATCGTGAACGCTGAGCGATACTTTCAATTGTGAGGCTTTGTTTACTCTGCGAATCAACTCACGCGTAGCAGGAATCAATCCTTCTTTGACTAACACCGGTGGCATCAAGTTGAATGCAATGTTCCGAATTTCCGATTGAATATCACTAAGTAGCTGCTCGGAGTTTTCGACCAGTGCTACGGTTTTTTCGGGTGTGTTGGTGCCTTTGATGGATTGAATGGTCAGTTGCAAGGCCGACACCAATTGCCCCATTCCATCGTGCAAGTCGGCAGCGAAGCGTTTTCGTTCCTGCTCCTGCGATTCAATAACCGCTTGGATCTGCGCTTCGCGTAAGCGTACTTTTTGTTCTTGCGCTACCGCTTTTTGTTTTTGAATGATGCGATAACGCCACAAGTAAATGATTACCAATGTGAGCAGTAGCAATAATACCAGTCCGGCAATGATCAGGTAGTTGCGTTCGATGGCGGCCTCTTTAATGTCGTTTTCCTGATGGAGTAATACAATCTGTTGTTTATTCTTTTCGGTTTCGTACTTCGTTTGCAGCTCAAGCAGTTGTTTGGACTTTTGCTCCTGAAAAAGCGAATCTTTAAACGTGGTATAATTCACATGTTCCTGATAGGCTTGCTGATAATTGGTTGCGTGTGCATTTACTTCGGCCAATACTTCGTGTGCTTGCATCACTTGCTCCAACGCCTTGCTGCTTTGGGCGAATGCCAATGCTTCGTTTGCATAGCGTAGAGCAGCGGCTGGTTGTCCCGATTTGCTTTCGAGCCGCGCAAGCCGCGCGAGTGTGAAGGATAACTCTTTTTGATTTTTGTATTCTTCTTGTAATTTTTTCGCTTTCAGAAAAAAGACTTTTGCATCGTTTGGTTTTTTCAATGCATCGTAAGCCATGGCTGCATTCGTCCACGTGGTAGGTAAAAACTGTTTGATATTCTGCTCTTCAAACTCTTTGCCGGCCAGCAGCGAATAATATAAGGAGCTGTCGTATTGCATAAGCTTGAGATACACCGAGCCGAGATTGGCATGTGCCGCAGCCAAACCAAAAGAGTCGTTGAGTTTTTGGTAAATTGTGCTGGCTCTTCGGTAGAGACTCACCACTTGCTTATATTCTTTTTGTGCTTTTAATACAATGCCAATGTTGGTGAGCATCATGGCCGTTTTGTTTTCATCTTTCAGACCTTCATACATACGGAGCGCCTCATAGTAATTTTCCAGTGCCTTTGGGTAATCACCTTTTTCGTCATGGGCAATGCCGAGGTTATTGAGTGTATTGGCAATTTGAGATGGATTATTCAACTGCCGATAGTGTATAAGTGCTTGAAGCTCATAAGTGATGGCCTCGTCATAATTGCCTTGTGCCTCATACGTTAAACCAATATTGTTGTAAGCCTCGGCTTCATAATCGGCCAGATTTTCTTGTTTGGAGAGTTGCAAAGCTTCTAATCCATACATGCGGGCCGAATCTGCATTGACAAACCGGTATTCCCAACACAGCCAGAGTAGCGTAAGCGCTTTATCTTTTCCCTGTTGCGCAGCTGCTGCTGATTGGAGGCTGTCGAGATTTTTGGTTTGCGCAAACGTAGAGAAAGCTAATCCAAGTGCCAGTAGGACAGATAAAGCGATGGACGAAGGGGATGCTTGTTTCATTGGGGGATTACCCGGAGATACCTACCTCTAGGTATATGCAAATTACCAAAATATAGGGATTGATAAACCCCCGGGGTGCTTGTTCCTTTGAAGCATTAAACCCCATTGCCATGAAGTATTTATTTTACCCCCTCCTTTTCGTTGCCACGCTGGCTTGCGGCCAAACGCTGGACATCGAAAAAACCTATGATGTTTCGAAAGAAGCGATGAAAGGATTCATTCACTTAGTTAACACTGACCTGGAGAAGCGACAAATTGACGTGGTCTATCGGGTGCGTGCGAAAAAGAATCAATCTAAATTTATTACTTATTCTTTTGATATGGACTTTAACTTCCTCAACCAATCCGAGGAAATTGTGGACATGGAGAAAGAATTGCCATCCAAGTATCGTCCTAAGAAATACCGGGGTGAAGATTTTTCTAAGGAAGGATTGGCGGTAGAACCCAATATGATGGGCACACTTGTTTTGAAACGAAAGGTGACAAACTTCAATTGGAGTTGGTTTCGGGGTGGCTATACCGTTACCACTAACGTGGCGGAAAAGTTGAAGGCGAAAACAGATGATAATAAAAAACTTTTCTATCACGATCATATCGAGGACAATACGAGCGGCACAGCGATGGTGCTTGCAGGTGAAAAAGGAGGACCTAAAAATGGGCCCTTTAATCACATGATGAACTTCCACTTTTTGAAGTACGATGTGAATCTGACCACATTAGCTGATGTAACACTAAATTTTGAAACACCGCAATCGGTGGTAGCAACGTATGGCTATCCAACTACAGAAGATGATCCAAAAAGCGACATGATAGTAATTTTTGCGCCTACGAAAGCAAAAAACTATACAGGGCCAAAGATTTGGAGCAAAAGCCAAACGGAGTATACCTATGTGCGAGTTTCCTATGAAGGGAAATTATTGGACCGAATAAGCTTTACGTCACCCAACAGTATCTGGCGTGTGGACGACTTCGTGTTACGCGCAGATGGAGCGGTTTACTTTTATGGCCCTTCTAATGACGAGCAAGACGAGTACTTTATAAGCAGACTGGAGTCGCACGCTGAAAAGAAGAAGTGGCCTCGTTTTCAGTTGGCTAAAATAGATAAGGGCCGCGTAGAATTTGTCACCTCTACTTCGATGGATGATTTTGAAGCCAAACTAAAACCTCAGCCAAATGGAAAAAAAGGTGACTCGTATAATGGACGCAGAGTTGAATTCAATGAATCCGTCATCAGCCCCAATGGAGATTTTATTCTTGCCGGCCAAAACTATGGCATGATGCGGAATGGAAAAGGACAAGTTACCGGGCGGGCATACGAAGACTTGGTCATGTTTCACTTTGATTCAAAAGGTAATCTCGTTTCCCAATATACGGTGAATAAGAAATTCAGAGGAACCTCAGCCGATGGTCAGTTCTTCGAATTCTCTTCCGATGGAAAGACTTTGTTCTGGACATACTTTGATGTGGTTGGAACCAAAGATGTCAGAGAGTTATCTTTTGTGGTAGAGAAACCGTTGGGCGTTCCCAAGCTAGCTACCATCAATCTAACTACCGGATCGTTCGATAAATATACCGAATACGGCAATGGTGAAAACTATGTGCACTATGGCGGAATCACCAACTACTTCAAATACAAAGATGTCAATAAGGTAGCCTACTTTGGCGAAAACAAGAAAGGAAGCTCCTTGTGGTTTGCCCGAATCAACATTGACAAATAAGCAGAATTCTTCAACGTGTAGACACTGTGGAATCGTCAACAATACTTACTTGATGTTGGCGATTCCTTGTGACTCCTAAATAATCATATATGGAAAACCGATTCATATTAACGCTATTTTGTGCACTAACCTCTATTCTGATTCAAGCGCAGGATTTTGAAGGTCTAAATGACAAGAGAGGTGTAAACGTTTTTGAAAGACGCAGAACAAATATTTTTCTCCGATACACAAGTGTTGGCGGAAAATACACAACCGCAGTTGGCGGCATTACTGCTAATTTTTCGTATCGTATAGAACGCTCAGGGAAAGGAGAATTTAGTTATAATCTCGAAAACCCGATTATCGGAGATTTAATTTGGTCGATACTGAATGGTGGAGTCAACAATGCCAACGAGCAAGCTTTTTCAGGAGGCATTATGGGATGGCATAAATTTCATTGGAATCTGGTGGCTACCAAACGACTTTTGATTGCACCTGGATTCAGTTTTGGTGATTATATCTATGGTTCCGAACGCGTAGGGTCAGCTCCCAATGTATTGGAACCGAATGGTTATTACATCACTGCCGGACCAAGCCTTAAAGCCAATTATGTGGCTACCAAAAGCCTGTGGCTTGATTGTGTGGTAGGTGTTGATTTTAGTTTTGCAAAGCTGAACAGCAGCGGTGCGCGGTATCAGTCTATTGATGGATATCCGAAACCAGCTTTTGCTCAGATTGCTGTCAATGTATATCATACTTCCCGTTTTTGTGGAGGAATAAGACTAGCACAAGCAATCGATCGGGGTTCAAATAATGATAGCGCAACAAGGCTGGACATTTCATGTGGCTATTTGTTTGGAAACCGAGATTAGCACATTGAATTCAGTATGCGTGCCCTTTCGCATACTGGCGTATCGATCTACCTGCAACTAAAATAAACTTGTTTGGATGTAATGAAAAAGATGGTCGTCCTATTGATCTTATTTTATTGGGCCAGCGATTGCTATGGCCAATCAAAGTTGGTGTATTTGGCCGATGGGTTTGACGATAATCGCAACAAGTGGTTTGAAGAAGTAACAGCCGCATATGGTTTTAAAATTCAGGACGGACATCTGGTGATCGATGCCAACACGACTTCGGTACACACTTTTCAAAATGTGGGCATCTCGAAAGACGATGACTTTGGCATGCATGCACGTATGATTTTTTTCAATGGCACCAGCGAAGGCTGGATGGGCGTGCGCTTCGGCATGAGTGAAGATGCGAAAAAATACCTTACTTTTTCTTACAACAACGCGCAAGGATTTTTAATCACAGCGCATTTTGGAAAAAAATATGAAGTGTTACGGCAATCCAAATCCACTGTCATCAAACCGTATGATTACAATACGCTGACAGTAATTAAACGCGCGGGCGAGTATCAATTTTTGATCAATGATAAGCAGGTGTATCGGGATGCGATCAAGCCCTTTTTTGGACCTATGATCGCATTGTACGTAAGTGAGAACATGAGTTTGCGTGTGGATGAAGTGCAGGTATTCGATCCGAAAAAAGGAAAGCAGCGCATTGTTGCCAGCCAGGCTACGATGGCCAAAGTGGAAGAAAAAGATGTAAAGGACATCATTCTCACGGAAGAATTACCTCCCGACTTTCAGCAATTTTATAATCAGTTCGAGAAATTCGCTTTCCCTTACGACTACAGTACGGTAATTAATCAAGCAAAAGATGTAAGTCAACTTCCCTTCGTCCAGAAAAACTATTATCAATACGAGCTCAGTACCACCCGTGACCACTACACTTTTGCCTTGGCGATCCTTTCTGTTTGTCAGAACGGTTATACTTTTTTGATGGGACATAAATACACCACGGGCATCCAACGTGTTTTTAGAATAAGTATTGAAGCATTTGATAAGAAGGGAAATAAATTGGGAAGCAAGAACGTGGGATCTACTTCAGAAGAGAACGGCAGATATTATCAAACTTTACACTTTCGGGTTTCGCAAAAGGCCGCCTCTGTCAATTTTGATGTGGAGGAGACGTACTTCAACGGAAACGTCAACAAAAGACTCGTCAGCTTTAATGGCGATTTGTGCAATCTTAATTCATATTAATGTATGCGCGTTGTTTTAACCTTACTTTTTCTACTAATACATTCTTCTTTGCGGGCGCAAGATTACTATGCTACATTAGAGAAAAACATGCTCACGTTGTATGACGAGAAGAAATATAGCGAATCACTGCAGCTGTCCACACAATACTTGCGAGTTTTTCCGGATAACCTTACAGCCAATGGAAATCAGGCAGCTTGTTTGCTTTTTCTGAATCGCCCAACAGAGGCACTGACTTACATAGATCGTGTATTGCTCATGGATCCCACGTCTGCGGCATCTATTACCGCTAAAGCATATGTGCTTGCACAGCAAGGTAATGTGTCAGAAGCAAAAAAATTATTGACGGAAGCCATTCGACTTTCTCCCGAGAATGAAGATTCGCAAGTGGCGATAGAGGAGATGAAAGAGTTTGGAAAAGTGTTTAACAAGCAAGAAGTATTTCAAAATCTGGCGCAATGGTTAAAGCAAACCGAACCCACAATCCACGAACGAGAGTGGTCGCGCGATAAATTAATTACACTCTATAACCAATATCCGGAAAACCCTGCTGAGCTAATGAAGCAATGCCGTGAAAAGGTGGCACTCTTTAATCAACAAAATAGACCTGTAGTGGCGTTGCTGGCATATAGTTATGCTGCGCGATGGCTGAACAGCTGGGGCTACAAAAGCGAAGCACTGGAGATCGCGACCGAAGGATATGTGCAATTGAAGTCCAAAGGATTTGGCGACAACCATTACTTGGCAACCTTTTTCATTGATCAACTCATGGCCTACCATATCGACAAAGATGATCCGGAAAAAGCCATTCAGTTTAGTGAAGATTTTTATGAACACATGGGCAAATCGTCTCTTGTTCCGGTGGACATCGATGGGCTGACCAATCTTTCTGTGGCGTATAGCACGATGCGCAGTGGAGACACACAAAAAAATCAATCAACCGCCTATCAATTGGCTATTCAGGCGTATGATCTCGCTTTAAAAAATCAGTATATCAATGGCGTAGTGATTGCGGCCAATTCCATTACATTGTCCAGCTACAATACTGACCACAGCACCTCGGCCATTCGCTATGGCGAATATGGTTTTAAAGTGGCCGAAGAAAATCACTTGACGATGAAGCGCTCCATCATTTCCAACCTGGCCCTTTTGTATTGGAACACCGGCCGCGAGGGACAACAGAAGAGCCGCAATTTGTATCGCTTTCAGATTGAGCAAGCCAAGAAAGAAAATAGATGGAGTGATGCTTCGCTTTACCTGAATAATTTGGGATCGATGTACTATCAGCAACAAGATACAGAGCAAGCCATTCAGTTGTTTGAAGAAGCAGCCTTGTTGGCAAATGAAGGCGTGGAATACAGCAATCCGCAAGACAGGTTGTCACATTACCAAAGTCAGATGAGTGCCAATCAATGGTTAGTATTATGTTATGCCCAAACCGGCAATACTGAAAAAGCCTTTGAGGCGATGGAGCGCAGCCGTGCACGCGTGCTCACCGAGCGATTAGCACAGAAGCCATTGGCACCTCCAACTATCGCAGAGTTTCAAAATTTATTGAAGCCCGATGAAGCCTGTTTGATGTATCATGTTTTTTCCGCCCATCAAATCGTTATATTAACTGTAACGAAAAAGTATGCACATGTTTTTTATCATTCCGATCCTCGCTTTGTAGGCGATATTCGCGAACGATACTTTAACCGATCGAAACAAGAGCAAGCCACCGAACACACTTCGGAAGAACCGGCTCGTGGTTTTGAGTGGATCAGTCAGGATCACCAGCGTACACAAGTAAACCGGGGCTATGACCGCGATGCCATCGCGCCACGGAGTGATTTTGATCGTGTGGTGAAACTCACACGTCAATATTCCGAAGACCCAAACTTAGGCGTTGATGTACTGATGAATTTTTTGACGCGCTATCAACGCTTCCTCATTACGCCTATTAACAATCGATTGGGTGGCATTAAGACATTGATTATCTCACCCAATGATGTGTTGAGTTTTATTCCATTTGAAGCATTGAAAACATTTGACGGAAAGTATCTGGTGGAGAAATACAACATCCGCTACCTCCATTCTGCCAGTGTGATGCAACAGTTAGCCGAACGCAAATATGAATCATCGCGCAAGCCACTGCTTGCGATGGGTGGTGCTATTTATGAGGATTTGGCAGCCGACCGAAAGGTTTTGTCAACACAAGCTGACCTCACACTATTGCAAGCGGAAGTGGAGGAACGATTGCGAGAAAATAAATCGGTGCGTAATGCGTATGCCAGTTTGTTTGGCACTAGAGCCATGAATGCTTTGCCCGGCACCGTAGAAGAAGTGAAAAGCATTAGTAAAAATTTATCCGGTGCCGATGTTTTTTTTGGAAAAGATATGACGGAGAATCGTATCAAAGCCATGTCTAAAACCGGTGAGCTGGCCAATTATAAAGTGCTGCATCTGGCAACGCACGGATTCGTAGTTTCACAGATTCCTGAACTCTCAGGTGTGGCGATGAGTATTTTCACTCAAGAGCAGGGAGGCGAAGATGGGTTTCTAAATACGATGGAAATTTCAAACCTAAAATTGAAGTGCGATTTGACCGTGCTATCGGCTTGCCAGACAGCTTTGGGAAAATTGTATGTGGGGGAAGGTGTTACCGGTTTAACACAATCCTTACTGGTAGCAGGCAGCAATGCAGCGCTGGTATCGCTGTGGCCGGTGAATGATACCAGCACCATGTTGTTCATGAGCAACTTTTACAAGGAAGTGGCAAAAGGGAAATCGTATCCACAAATTGTAAATGAACTGAAGAGGAAATTTATAAAAGGGGATTTTGGGAAAGAATTTCAGCACCCACACTTCTGGGCACCTTTCATTTATTATGGGAATTGACGCCATTCTGGCGTCCGACCGCTTTGCTTTTTAGTGACAAAGCGGTCAAACGCCTTGTGTGTCATTTAGAGAAGCTTAACAGCACCGATCAATTCTCCCAATCGAAATAATCATCTTTCTCTAACTCAATTTCTTTTTTCTTCTTTTTGCCTTTTAGTTGGAATGCTTCTTTCAACTCTTTGACTTCCTTTTTCAGGTCGCTCACAATTTTCTTTTTCACCGCTTCTTTGTCGTAGCTGATTTTGTATTGATCGGTGGTGCCGGTGATTTTTAAGAAAACTTGTGTTTTGCCCTGACGGGTTTCTTCAATCGCCCCAAACGCTTCATCGGGATCGATTTTCTTTTTGTTGCGAAGTGGCGCCACCACGCGATAGTTGATTTGCTGATCGAAGGTGTGTGTGCCACTCAATTGCAGTGTGGTCACATTGCTTTTGATTTCCATCTGAGGAATATAGATGGTTTCATTTTCGATATGGATGTCATTTTTTAAATCGGCAAACCGCAGTTTGCTCAAGCCTTCATCATCCAAATATTTATTCAATCCTTGTAGCGGCTCAAAATTATTCAGTTCTCCTTTTTTAATCGTGGTGCTGATGTCCGCAATCAGAGTTTTCGAAATCAACTTCAGGTTTTCGGTCAGTGTCATTTCCATATTCACATTGGCAAACACCTGACCTTTGAGATGTTTGTCTTCAATAAACTTTTGATAGAAGTTTTCGAACACGTAAAAAACACTGTCAATGTAAATGCCATCTAACTTCACAGCACTGGTAATATCGATGGCGTTTGCCTTCTTGGCATCTACAATGGCATTCAAATCCAATTTACCGCCCATTGTTTTCATAGCAATGTTTCTGGAGATAGCCACCTGATTTTTTACCAGCAAGTCGCCCTTCACCGCTGTGGGATGGAAACGCTTGTAGCGAAGTTGCTGCACATCGCAATTGAAGTTTAGGTAAATGAGCGGAGAGATGCTGAACTTAAAATCGTTGGACTGCGCCTTGCCAAAACCAATTTCAAATAGTTGGTCTACATCCAGAAATTTTGATTTCAAATCAGCTTCAATACCGATCGGCTGCTTTTCAAACAACAAAAAGGTGATTACATTTTTGAAAAAACCATTCAACGCAAAATCACTCTTTCCCAATTGTCCCGTCAGGTTGCTCATGGCCAGGTCGTTGTTGTTGAATTGAAGATTGCCGTTCAGATTATTGATTTTTACTTTCTCTTCGCCCCACTCAAAAGAAATATCAGTGAGGTCAATCGCGCCTGCCGTTTTCACTTGTTGAGCCGTACTTTTCTTTTTAAGCAAATCCAGCGCACCCACAATTGAAAAATCAGCCAGTACATTTCCCTTCAGCTTATACACATGTGGGATGGAATAAAAGTTTTGAATAGAGGCCGCATCCAGTTCGCCTTTAAAAGTAAAATCGACTACCGGATGTTCGAGATTTTCAATTTTCAAATTAGAGGCAAATGACTTTCCGTTGAGCTCGCCCGTCAATTCATTTAACTCAAGAGTTGCTTTGTCGAATTTGGTGAACGAAGGTGTACGGAACGAGCCTTTCAAATTGGCTTGTGTAATTTTCGATTGATAGTCTGGGTGAGTGAAGGTGGCATCTGTGCAGCCGAAGCGCACGTGCAATGATGGATCTTTGTGTTTGCTAATCTCGCCTTTCAGATTCAGATCGAAGAACACATCACCCTTGCTTTGGTATTTGCTCAGATCATCCGATACATCATCGGGCAACAATGCCAGAATGGTTTGAATGTTGGCTTCTTCTCCTTTTACTTTCAAGTCAATCAGGTTTTTTTTCTTGAACCCATAATTTCCTGTCAACGAAAACCGCGATTGATTAACATCGAGACGCGCTTTGCCGATGGTGATCGTTTTCTTTTCATCGTCATAATCCACCTGCGCGTCCACCAAAAACTTTCGATTTTTAAGAAAAGCTTTTTTCCGAATGCCGATTTGTCCGCACAACACATCACCTTTCGCATCAATTTTATACACATCGCCACGGATGGCGATCGAGGCTACCAGACTTTCGCTGCCAAACACATGTTGTTGAATGGCCACAGCATCTGAATAAGCCACGGCTGTGTTGATCAGTTTCACATCCTTCAAATCAAATGAAATAGTGCTGGTGCCAGACGAAGAATCTGGTTTGAGAATGGTGAAGTTGTTTTCACCTTTTTCATTGATTTTCAGATTTGTCTCACTGTTTAAGATGGTGAGGCCTTGTATCGCGTAATTGCCTTTCCAGGCTTCGAGTGCATTGAGAGAGAAAGAAATTCGGTCAGCCGTTAAGAGTGGGTACTCGCCCTGATGACTGTCTTCCACATACACGTTGTTGAACACGATGGAGAGGTTCGGGAAATCCTGCCACGTGGCTATTTCAATCTGACCAATTTTGATCGGGGTATTGATGTGCTTGTTCGCCTCGGCCACAAACTGCTGAATGATGCGGTCTTTGAAGAGGAAGATGGAGATGAGGCCTCCGACTACGATGATCAAGATTGTCGTCAGAACAATCAGGGCTACTTTTTTGAGTCTTTTCAATCGGAAAGGTCTTGAGTGTACAAAGATATGCTACTAAAACTAAATTTTCAGATGAAAGGTAGCTCCATGTAATTGAATAACTACCAGCTTGTTACCTTTCTTGTGCTACGCATAAAAAATGTAAGGATTTAAAAATATTTTTTGCACAAATAGAAATCTCTTTTACCTTTGCATTCCTTAAAAAAAGGGAGCTTAGCTCAGCTGGTTCAGAGCTTCTGCCTTACAAGCAGAGGGTCGGGGGTTCGAACCCCTCAGCTCCCACACAAAAACCTCGGAATTTTTCCGGGGTTTTTTGTTTGGTGCTGATATAATTTTTCGCGAATCAAAATTTGTTTCCAAGCTTTATATTCATTTGCCCTTTATCTTAAATTCAATTGGTCGAGGTTTTGCTTTGGGGCTTAGTAGATAGTGTAATGCCTCGTTGATGTCTTTAAATTTACGATTCATCTCGCTCTCTAATAGTTCAATTTGCTCTTTCAAATCTTTGTAGTCGGTTAAGTGTTGGCGCAGTAAAACAAAAGCTCGCACAATGGCAATATTTACCTGAATGGCTTTCGGGCTATTCAATATGCTGGCCAACATTGCTACTCCTTGCTCGGTAAACGCGAATGGTAGGTATTTACTATACTTACCACGTCCCTGACTTTCTAAGGACGCAAATTGCGACCTTAGAGCATTATATTCTTCACGAGTCAATTCAAACATGAAATCATGAGGGAAGCGATCCATGTTTCTTCTTACGGCCTCCTTTAGCCTTTTAGGTTCGGTTTTGTAGAGTTCGGCCAAATGAAAGTCGAGCATTACCCTTGCTCCTCTTAATTGAAATATTCTACCTTGAATAATCTGCAATTCCATACTCTTTTGATTCGCTGTTTAGTATATTCAATTGGCCATGCTTTAGGGTCAGCATTCACTCAATATCAGTATTGGCAAATGATTTTGAAATGGATTAAAAGGGGAGCCTATGCCGTGTATGCAATCTACATCTGCACACAGGTTTAACCATTTACAATAATCAAGGAAAAGGTTCTGTATTCAAAGATGAAAATTGTTTGACTTACTTGCAATCTCACCCCCAATAATCATACTGCATATACTTCGCGGCTTCCTTGGCTACTTCTGCATCTTGCAGGCGGCTCACCACATAATACGACATGTCGATGCCCGCAGAGACACCGGCTGATAAAACAATTTTTCCGTTGTCTACCCATCGCTTTTCTCCAGATACTTTGGTAGTGGGCGCCATCTTTTGCAATGCCTCCACGGCCATGAAGTGGGTGGTGGCTTCTTGGTTTTCAAGCAGTCCCGCTTTTGCTAATATCAATGCACCCGTGCAAACCGACAGTACCAACTCGGCCTTATCAAAATGTTCTAAAATCCACTTTCGCATCACCGGGTTGTCCATCTCCTTACGGGAACCGAACGGTTTCGCTTCCGCATCGTAACCTCCTCCTCCTGGAATCAAAAAAATATCGGGTGTAGGGCAGTTGGCAAAGGTATAGGTGGGAGTGATCACCAGATTATTCCGCGCACTGACCATGCTTTGCTCGGCTACTGTAAACACTTCGTAGGGCGTTCCGATTTGTCGCTTGCCGGTGATGGAGAACACTTCAAATGGCCCGGCAAAGTCCAGCACTTCAACCTGATCAAACAAAACGATGGCAATCTTTTTCACAGTCAATAAACTTTTTTGGGTTAAAAACGCTTTCACTAACTAGCTGTCAAATCTAGAATCAATTTCAATATGAACTACAAATTATTTGGTCAAAGCGGACTACGCGTGTCGGAACTGTGTTTGGGCACCATGGGATTTGGTACCGAGTGGAAGTGGGGTGCGGACAAAGAATTGAGCAAAGCCATTTTTGATGCATATGCCAATGCAGGCGGCAATTTTCTGGATACTGCCAACCGTTATACCGAAGGCACTTCAGAAAAATTTCTAGGCGATTTTATTGCCAAAGACCGCGACCATTTCGTGGTGGCTACTAAATATTCTTTACGCGACCGTGCAGGCGATTTGAATTTTGCAGGCAACCACCGCAAAAATTTAATGCGCAGTGTGAAAGATAGTCTGTGGAGGCTCAATACCGATTACATCGATGTGCTTTGGATGCACGCTTGGGACAGTTGGACACCAACTGAAGAAGTGATGAAAGGCTTGGAAGACTTGATCTCGCGTGGACTGGTTCATTACATCGGCATCAGCGACACACCCGCATGGGTGGTAAGCCAGGCAAACACAATGGCGCAGTTGCGCGGCTGGAATCAATTTATAGGCTTGCAGATTGAATACAGTTTGATTCAACGCACGGTAGAGGCAGAACTCATGCCCATGGCGAAAGCATTCGGCATGACCGTGACACCCTGGGCTCCGTTGGCCGGAGGCGCACTTACCGGTAAGTATCTGAAAGGAGATAAAGGCAGATTACCTGAAGCCAGCGCACGATTAGGAGAACGTGCTGTCGCGATTACGAAAAAGGTGGTAGAAATAGCCGATCGTTTGGGAGTTTCAGCTTCGCAAGTAGCGATTAACTGGACAAGACAACATAAATCGCAGAGTGTGATTCCGATTGTTGGGGCTACCAAAGTAGCGCAATTGGAAGACGTGTTGGGTTGTTTAAATTTTGAACTGCCTGCCGATGCCATCAACGAGTTGAATGAAGTATCAAAAATTGAATTGCCCTTTCCGCAAAAGTTTTTTAACGAGGCAGGTGTAATCGATGTGCTTTATGGGGGCATGAAAGACAAGATGGTAGACAGCCGGTATTAGTACGAGGTCAATCGTTGATAGATTTGTAGGCGCGCATCATCTCGCTGTAGCCTTGCTTTTTGCTGAAGCCATTGATCGATGCTATAATTCGTTTTGCCTTTGTAACCGAAGTTTTTGCGCTTTCAATCCATTTGGAATAGTAGCTCTGGTGCGAGGGTGGCAATGATTTGAAAAATTTCAGTGCCTCTGGGTCTTCTTGAAGGCACGTCATCAAATCGGCTGATAACGGAAGCTTGCGCTCATCCAACTCGAGTTCAATCTTTAATTTGTCACCGTGTTTTTTTCCCAATGCCTTGCGATGGGTGGCATTTACAGGCAAGATAAACTGACCATCACCCATGGGTAGAATAGCAGTCTTTTGAATAGCTACTGCATCCAACTTTCCCTTGACACGAAATGACACTTTGCTATCCTTCAGCTTCTTGGCTTGGGCAGCGCTGATCTCAATGTATTGCCAGCCGGTTTTTTCTCCCTTTTTATCGAACCGCTGAATGGTTGTGGTGAATTTGATCATTTTGTTATTCAACGTTCAAATTAGAAAATCCGACATAAAAAATAAAACGGCTTTCTTTACGTCTTTAAAACTACGAATGAAAATTCTTAAAAAGACACTCATGGTTATTCTCTTAGTGATTCTGCTAGCCGCAGCCGGCATTTATTTTTTTATGCGAACAGCCGTTTTTGGCGCTCACCCTTCCGGAGATCGGCTGGCCCGAATCGAAAAATCCCCTAACTATAAAGATGAAGCTTTTCAAAATCTCACCGCCACGCCTGTCCAATCTGAAAACTTTTCAGCTTGGAAGATAATGTGGAAGTATTTCAACACGCCCAAATCTTCTGAGCCATCGCAACCACTTCCATCGGTTCGCACCGATCTTAAAAACATCCAGTCCGACAAACCTGTGATTGTGTGGTTTGGGCACTCTTCGTATTTTATTCAAATCAACGGCAAAAAAATTCTGGTCGACCCGGTTTTTAGCGGCAACGCCTCTCCAGTTTCATTTTTCACTTCCAACTTTAAAGGTTCGAATGTGTATGGAGTCAACGATTTTCCGGATCTGGATATGGTGCTGATTACGCACGATCATTACGATCACCTGGATTACAAAACAATTTTGGAATTGAAAGACAAAACGAAATTGTTCTGCACTTCGCTCGGTGTAGGCGCACACCTCGAGCACTGGGGCATTGCACAGGAGAAAATTGTTGAGTTGGACTGGTGGGAAAGCAAAACCATTTTGGATTCGATGGAGTTGACGGCTACACCGGCTCGCCACTTTTCAGGCCGCAGTTTTGCGCGATACAAATCATTATGGTCTTCGTTTGTTTTGAAAACACCAACACACAAACTCTTTTTAGGAGGCGATTCGGGCTACGAAGCGCACTTTAAAACTATCGGAGAAAAGTACGGACCGTTTGATATTGCTTTGTTGGAATGTGGTCAGTACAATGAGAATTGGCCGTACATCCACATGATGCCCGAACAAACCGTGCAAGCCAGCATCGATTTGAAAGCAACTGTCTTAATGCCTGTGCATTGGGC
>JAJTHV010000355.1 GCA_021300095.1 Flammeovirgaceae bacterium
AATGGATCGAGTCAGGATGTTGCAGTGAATCGATAGCCTGGCCATACATGAGGCCAGTCGGTTGAATAACCCGATACAAGGATTGCTCAGGGTGCGATGTCTTTTTGGTGTCGTTTGATAAATTACGAAGCAAATCCTGACGGAAATCCAGATAGGCCTTTAACCAACCCTTTTCACTTGGCTTCATATGATCTATTATCCCTTTAAGATACTAAATTATATAGAATCTTAGGATTGAATTTCCTTCCATCCCCTTTTTTCGATGAATCGGAAGGATTCTTCTACCTTCTTGCGAAGTTGTACCTTGAAACGATCGAGTTTCTTTGCCACCGACTTATCGCTGGTTGCAATAATTTGTGCGCCTAATATGCCTGCATTCTTGGCGCCATTAAGAGCAACCGTTGCCACAGGCACTCCGGCTGGCATTTGTAAAATGGATAGGATTGAATCCCATCCATCAATGGAATTGGACGATTTGATAGGCACGCCAATCACAGGCAATGAAGTAAGCGAGGCAACCATGCCCGGCAAATGCGCAGCGCCTCCGGCACCGGCTATTATTACTTTTAATCCTCTGCTTTTCGCAGAAGAAGCGTAGGCTACCATACGCTCAGGTGTGCGATGAGCCGATACGACTGTCAACTCAAAAGGAATTTCCATCTCCTCCAAAAACTCGGCTGCTTCGCGCATTACTTTTAAGTCTGACTGGCTGCCCATAATAATGCCGACCACTGGTTTGCTCATGCGATTACTTTTAAAGTTTGTTTTACAAAGTTGGCTTTCTTTCGCAGACTATCTAAATCCGCATCTACAATTGTAACGTGCCCCATTTTGCGAAAAGGCTTGGTTAGCTTTTTACCATACAGATGGATGTGTGTTCCGGTCAAGCGAAGCGTCTCTTCCAGTCCCTGATACTTTGCTTCGCCCGAAAATCCATCTTCGCCCAGTAAGTTAACCATGGCGCTTGGCATAACGGTGGATGTATTCCCCAATGGCAAATTAAGGATGGCACGCAAATGCTGCTCGTACTGCGAAGTGATATTGGCCTCTATAGTTTGGTGTCCGCTGTTATGTGGACGAGGAGCTACCTCATTAACCAGCACCTTACCTTCTTTGGTAACAAACATTTCTACCGCCAACAAGCCGACCATGTTCATTTTTTCAATGACCGATTTGGCAATATCATCTGCCTCTTTGGCAATAGCGGGAGAAATTTCTGCTGGAGAAAACAAGTATTCCACCAGATTAGCGGTTGGATGAAAAACCATCTCCACGGCAGGGTATGATATGATTTCCCCTGCTTCGTTGCGCGCCACGATTACGGCAATTTCTTTTTCGAAATCAATCAGCTTTTCTAATAACCCAGCAGCATCGAATGCTTTTTCCAAATCGGCTTCCGAGCGAAGCAATTGCACTCCCCTGCCATCATAGCCTTCCTTGCCAAGTTTATTGACAGCCGGTAAAAATGATCGGTTGGCAATCACTTGCTGTTTGTTCTCGGTAAGAATAAAGTCGGCTGTAGGGATCTGGTGCTTTTTATAAAACTCTTTTTGTGTGCGTTTGTCTTGGATCAATTGGATCACGTCCGGCTGTGGAAACACTTTCTTGCCTTGCCGCCCTAGTTCTTTCAATGCCTCCACATTTACGTTTTCTATTTCGATGGTAATGAGATCACAATTCTTACCAAAGTCGACAACAGTTTGATAGTCGGTTATCTTACCATGGGTGAAAGATGAAATGCCCGAACAAGGTGCGGATGCATCCGGATCGAGGACTGAAAAATGAATATTAAAATCTATACCCGATTGAATGAGCATGCGGCCAAGCTGTCCACCACCCAGGATACCGATTTTTTGGTTTAGGTTCATGATGAAAGTTTAAGTAATAGAATCTCTTAAGACATATAAGAAAGATAGATCACATAATTCTAATTACACTATGTGATCTATCCTCTATCCGGCTGATTCTAATTCTTCTTCAACTGATCAAACTTCGTTTCTGCTGGTTTTTTGGGAAATACATTGTCTGTCAAATTTACATCAGCCGTTGCCCCTGCTGGGTCAATGACCACATTCGTTACCTCCTTGTCCTTCATGAATACCTTTTTCACTTCCCACTCATTTATGCGCCAGATCTCTGCAGGAATGGTTTCCAACTCTTTGCTGCCATCTTTATAGGTCCACTCGATGATCACCGGTGTCACTAATCCGCCTTTGTTTTTCAAGGTAATCTCGTATAGGTTTTTACCAGCAATTTTTGCGCGTACATCGGCATCATTGATTTTGGTTTTAAACTCACCATACGCGCGATCTTCGGTATTGATCATCGTGATTTCCTGCGGGCCATTGTTAAAGTCGGTTGCTTTTTCTTTTGCCGCAGTCGCTAAATCGCCTGCCTTGGTTTTGATGCCTTTGTTCTCCATATCTTTTTGTTCTGACTTTACTTTGAACCATTTCACCTCATCCAATTCCACATCTACATTATCAACTGTGTAAAACCAGCCTCTCCAAAACCAATCTAAATCTACAGCCGAAGCATCTTCCATCGTACGAAAGAAATCAGCAGGCTTAGGATGTTTGAAAGCCCAGCGCTGTGCATATTCTTTGAATGCTTTGTCGAATAATTCAGGGCCCATCACTGTTTCGCGCAAAAGCGTAAGTGCAGCTGACGGCTTTCCGTAGGCATTCGGTCCAAAGTCGTTGCCGGGAATGTTATCGGAATCCCACATGATCGGACGCATCATATTCTTATCGCCTTTCATATAGTTGGCCATGCCTTTGGGTGATCCCCAGTTGATGCTCACATTCGGGTAGCGCTCGCGCTTCGTTTCTCTTTCCAAAAAGGAGTTTAAACCCTCATCCATCCAACTCCATTGACGCTCGTCTGAATTTACAATCATCGGAAAGAAATTATGACCTACTTCGTGAATGATTACACCTACCATTCCCTCGTAGGTGCGTTGAGAATACGTGCCATCTGCTTTCGGTCTTCCGCCATTGAAGCAAATCATGGGGTACTCCATTCCCTGATTGGCCGTGTGTACAGAGTAAGCGGTTGGATATGGATAATCAAATGTGCGGGCTGAATAAACTTCTAATGTGTTCTTAATCGCCAAGGTAGATTCCTTTGCCCAAAGTGGATTTCCTTCTTTCGGGTAGAGTGATTGTGCTAAAGGTGTCTTGTCATTTACTTTTACGGCCATCGCGTCCCAAATAAATTTACGTGAAGTAACAAACGCAAAGTCTCTGACATTTTCAGCGTAAAACTCCCACGTACTTTTTTTCTTCGAGCGCTCTTTTTCTTTCTTTTTGGCTTCGTCTTCGGTCACAATAAACACCGGCTTGTCAAATGTTTTCTTGGCTGTTTCAAAGCGTTCAATTTGCTCTTTGGTAAGCACGGCTTTTGGATTTTGTAACATGCCGGTTGCGCCAACAATGTGATCGGATGGCACTGTGATGCGCACCCGATAATTTCCGAAGGTCAATGTAAACTCACCTTGTCCTAAAAATTGTTTGTTCTGCCAGCCTTCGTAGTCATCGAACACACACATGCGCGGAAACCACTGTGCTTCGGTATAGAGATAGTTTCCATCTTCCGGGAAAAATTCATAACCGCCACGCTCGCCAAACTTCACGCGGTCTTTTTCATTGTAGCTCCACTCCACTTTGAAAACAAACTTGTCGCCAGTTTTCAGAGCTACTGGAAGATCTACGCGCATCATCGTGTTGTTTATCAAAAAAGGAAGGTCTTTACCATTTGCATCTTTAACTGATTTGATTTTAAAACCTCCTTCGTAATCATACGTGTCACCGGCCAATGGAAAGAATTTAGCGGGAATCGAATCTCTTACACGATTTGTTTCGGTCTTATCGGTCATGTTGTCTTTTGACAGATTATTCTGATCCAATTGCAACCACAAATAGCGCAACGCCTCCGGTGCATTGTTAAAATACGTGATCGTTTCCTTACCGGTGATGAATTGCGTTTCATCATTCAACTCTACATCAATATCGTAATCGGCACGCTGTTGCCAGTAGTTAACTCCAGGGGCGCCTGATGCCGAACGGTAGCTATTGGGTGTTGGTAAAATCTGATCAAGCTGTTCAAACTTGCCTTGCCACTTCTGCTGACCAAAAGCAGAGGCAGCGCATGCCATTAGAATTAAGGTGAAGAACTGTTTCATTGTTTAAAATTTAAAGTTAGGGTCATTTGGACTGGTCAAATCAGCTTCGGCTCGTGCAAAAGATTAAATGGCCATCTCCCAAAATCAGTTTATTAAAAAGGCCTCAAAAGTAACCAAAGTTGAGTGAAAGCCGAACGATTTATTACTTGATCGGGAGCTAGAAGTAAATCCAATGAAACCGAACTCCGTGAGTGGAGATTTCGATAGCTGGCGCAGGGCATTTAACAATAGTAAGGGGAAATAAAACAGCTCGCCAGCCGGCTTTTAGCGAATTGAAATAGTTGGGGTTCAAATCCAGCGACAAATAGAATTTTCGGTAAGGAGTATAGCCATGCGCTGCATTTTCTGCATCGCGACCATAGATCATGCCTTCCGCACCAAATCCTATAGCTAACGATAAAAACGAAGGCCACCATTTTCGTTCGGGTGTCCAACTGTACCAAAGGGTTTGGCCATTGTAATCTTTCAATGCTTCTTGTAAAAATCCATCCCCCAACAAACTGGGTCGCAAGACAGCAAACGATGTGAGGTGAAATGAATATTTGGGAAAGATTTTAATATGACTCCACCATCTGATCTGTGCGAAAAATAACGTAGCCCCAAACGCATTGGCAAGCAAATCAAAAAGAGAGGCTCCATAGCCTATGGAAAACCCATCCATCACCTCAATGGATGAAACGATGATAAACCCGGTGATGGTACCCAGTGAAAGTGCCTGCTTTAATCCGCCCCAGCGCAAAAGCCTCCATGCCACCCCGCAAACGTGAAACGACCATGCTGCATGAGCGAATTTATCAAGTTGTTTCCATTCGGGCCAGTCGTTAAAAAAATGAAAGGGCTGCACCATCTGATCGGCATACCAGGCTTGCGCCAATGCCCCGACCAGCCCAACATAAACGAGAACCATAAAACCAATCACCCACCGCAAGCGCGATTGGCCATACACAAACTGTTTGAGCTTTTGGATCACTGCGCCAAGATACAAGTTCAGCATTGTAAACGCTGAATATTTTCTACTTTTGAAAAGTAAAGTGATTCTATGTATCGAATTTATTTTCTCCTGATTACGGTTGGTTCATTGATTTCATGCGGGAGAAGTGATGAGTCATCATTACAATCTTCATCCGTCATTCCGTTGCCTGTGGAAGTAAATTCCGGCTCAGGAAATTTCGAGTTGGCGAATAACACTACGATTTACATTCCACAACCCAGTGAAGAATGGAAATCCATTTCGAGTTACCTCATCCACTTGCTTCAACCCGCCACCGGATTTCAGTTTACGGTACAAAATGGAATCGGAGAAAAAGGTATTTGCTTTAAATCCATCGATGAAAAAGAATTGGGAGCAGAGGGCTATCGCATCACCATCGATGAAGAATTAATCACCATCGCTTCGAATCAACCCCAGGGTGCCTTTCGGGCAATTCAAACGCTTCGCCAGATATTACCGGCCACCATTGAGTCGAATAACATTCAAAACACTTCGTGGAAAATTCCCACCGGAAGTATTCGTGATTTTCCGCAATACAATTACCGAGGCACCATGCTGGATGTGGCGCGTCATTTTTTTTCGGTAGACGAAGTAAAACGTTATATCGATTTGATTTCTATTTATAAAATCAATTTTCTAAACTAACTAACTAATATTTAACTTTAACTTTTAAATCTTTTCTTTTTATCTTCATACTGTATTATCCACACATACACCATCCTGACAAACCCTCATTCCAG
>JAJTHV010000202.1 GCA_021300095.1 Flammeovirgaceae bacterium
CAACCTATGAAAGCGACCGGAGCAATCAAAGAAATGAAAGTACCTGCCGTGGGCGAATCTATTACGGAAGTAACGATTTCTACCTGGCTAAAAAAGGAAGGCGACTACGTAAAATTAGATGAAGTAATTGCCGAAGTAGAATCGGACAAAGCAACCTTTGAACTACCTGCTGAAGCCAACGGTATTTTAAGAATTGTTGCGAAAGAAAAAACTACTCTACCAATTGGTGGACTGATTTGTAAGATTGAAGTGACTGAAGGCGGTGCTCCTGCCGCAGCTCCTTCTGGCGCCTCTGCTCCAGCGGCACAAGCTCCGGCAACTACTTCAGTTTCGTATGCAGCAGGCACACCATCACCAGCAGCAGCAAAGATTTTAGATGAGAAAGGAATTCCTGCAGGCCAAGTAGCCGGCAGCGGTGTGGGCGGAAGAATCACCAAAGACGATGCAGTAAAAGCGCAAGCGGCTGCACCTGCTAAGGAAACGAAACCGGCACCTGCCATGGTGCCACCTGTCATTACTTCGGGTGGAACACGTGGTGAACGCAGAGATAAAATGACTTCGATTCGTAAAACGATTGCCAAGCGTTTGGTGGCGGTGAAAAATGAAACCGCCATGCTGACTACTTTCAACGAAGTTGATATGAAGCCGGTGATGGACTTGCGTTCGAAATACAAAGATCAGTTCAAAGAAAAGTTTGGAGTTGGGTTAGGATTTATGTCTTTCTTCACCAAGGCGGTTTGCGTAGCGCTGAAAGATTTTCCTGCGGTAAATGCCTCGATTGATAAAGATGAAATCGTGTATCATGATTACTGCGATGTTTCAGTCGCGGTATCTACTCCACGTGGATTAGTGGTTCCCGTTATTCGCAATGCGGAATCACTGAGTATGAATCAAGTGGAAGCAGAAATTGTGCGTTTAGCAACGCGTGCGCGCGATGGGAAACTGTCGATTGAAGAAATGACAGGCGGAACATTCACTATCACGAATGGTGGTGTGTTTGGTTCTATGTTATCAACTCCGATTATCAACGCGCCACAATCGGCTATTTTAGGAATGCACAATATTGTAGAACGCCCAGTGGTGAAGAATGGAGAAATTGTGATCCGCCCGATTATGTATGTTGCACTGTCGTACGATCACCGCATCATTGACGGTCGTGAGTCGGTGAGTTTCTTAGTACGCGTGAAAGAACTGCTGGAAGATCCGGGAAGATTGATCTTAGGTGTATAAGAATTTGATTGTCAGAATTTGAAATTGATATGAGTATGCAATACCAAGTTACAGTAATTGGTTCAGGCCCCGGGGGATATGTTGCGGCAATCCGTTGCGCACAGCTCGGCATGAAAACAGCCATCATCGAAAAGTATGATACGCTGGGAGGCACCTGCTTAAATGTAGGATGTATTCCTTCTAAAGCGTTGTTGGACTCTTCGGAACATTTTCACAATGCGGCTCATACATTCAAAGAACACGGAATTGACATCAGTGAGCCCAAGGTGAACCTGACGCAAATGATTTCGCGTAAAGCAGGTGTCGTGAAAGCCAACGTAGATGGCATTTCGTTTCTCATGAAGAAAAATAAAATCGATGTATTGAAAGGAGTGGGGTCGTTTGTCGATAAGAATACGGTAAAGATCACTTCTTCCGATGGAAAAGAAACGATCATCACCACAGAGAAAGTAATCATCGCAACCGGATCAAAACCTACGCCATTACCATTTGCGCCTTTTGATAAGAAGAGAATCATCTCCAGTACCGAAGCACTTGAACTGAAAGAGGTGCCCAAGCACTTGATCATTATCGGAGGAGGCGTTATCGGAATGGAGCTTGGCTCTGTTTATGCACGCATAGGTGCTAAAGTTTCTGTGGTTGAATTTATGGACAGCCTTATTGCTACGATGGATGGAACCATGGGCAAAGAATTGCAAAAAGCAACGAAGAAATTGGGAATGGAATTTTATCTCGGCCACAAAGTAACGGCTGTTGAAAACAAGGGAAAAGAAGTAGTTGTAAAGGCAGAGCCCAAGGCAGGTGGTGCAGCTATTGAATTGACTGGCGATTATTGTTTGGTGAGTGTGGGAAGAAGACCTTATACTGATGGTCTTGGTTTAGATAAAGTGGGTATCGAATTAGATCGCGGAAAAATTCCGGTAGACGATCATTTAAAAACTAAGATCGATAATATCTATGCTATTGGCGATGTGGTGCGTGGTGCGATGCTCGCACACAAGGCCGAAGAAGAAGGTGTGATGGTGGCCGAACAAATGGCCGGACAAAAACCACACATTAACTATTTGCTGATCCCAGGTGTGGTGTATACCTGGCCGGAAGTCGCAAGTGTTGGTTACACCGAAGAGCAATTGAAAGAACAAGGTCGCGCATACAAGTTGGGCAGTTTCCCTTACAAAGCATTGGGAAGAGCCCGCGCTAGTATGGATTTAGATGGTCTGGTAAAAATTCTTGCTGATAAAAATACAGACGAAATTTTAGGTGTGCATATTATTGGTGCCCGCGCGGCTGATATGATTGCTGCCGGAGTGGTGGCAATGGAATACCGCGCGTCTGCAGAAGATGTTTCACGCATGAGCCACGCTCACCCTACTTACATGGAGGCGGTAAAAGAAGCATGTTTGGCAGCTACAGCAAATCGTCCTATTCACCTGTAAGTGAGTAAAATCGAACATGCCTTAGGAAAGTATTATGGCGAACACGTATCATCAGATTTATCTGCAAACCGTTTTTGCGGTTAAGTATCGAAATGCTGTTCTGATGAAAGACTGGAGAAGCAATTTGTTTGGCGTAATTGGTAATCTCATTAATGAATCTGATTGCAAAACCATTATTGTGAATGGTGTGGAAGATCATGTTCATTGTTTTCTTGGCCTTCGACCAGCCGTTTCAGTATCTGAACTGATGAAGTCAGTGAAGGCAAAATCCTCGAAGTATATTAATGATCATCAGCTCACGAAACAGCGCTTTGAGTGGCAAGAAGGCTATGGTGTGTTTTCATATGGGCAATCTCAGATTGATTCTGTTTACAAGTACATTCAGAATCAAGAGAAGCATCATGCAAAACAAACTTTTTTAGCGGAGTATAAGGAGTTGCTGAAATTGTTCAAGATCGACTTCGATGAACACTATATTTTTAAAGAACTGGAATAAAAATTACATTGAACCTAATACGACTTGGTTTGATGACTGGCGATAAAATTTGAAATCAAAATGCACCGTGCCTACGGCACTCTATTTCATTATGGATTTTATGCTGGACTGAAGTCCAGC
>JAJTHV010000453.1 GCA_021300095.1 Flammeovirgaceae bacterium
GAAACGTGGTAGGCATAGAAGCTGCCTGCTGGCGCTACTTCGGCCGATCATCAGAAGAATTAAGCTGGGGCGAAGCGGCCTTGTTGGCTGTGCTCCCCAACAACCCTTCCTTAATTCACCTTGGAAAAAATAGAAGTCAGTTAAAACAAAAACGCGATCGGCTGTTAAACCGATTGTTTCAGGAAGGAAAATTTGATTCGATGACACTGTCATTAGCACTAGCTGAACCCATTCCTGCAAATCCTACTCCCCTTCCACGATTAGCTCCTCACCTGTTGGATCGTGCAACCAAAGAAGGATTAGAACAACATACCATTACATCTACGCTTGATTATTCGTTGCAACAACGCACCCATCAAATTCTTCATGATCATTACAACCGATTACAAGCCAATCAGATTTTCAATGCAGCTGCACTGATCTTAGATGTAAAAACGGGGCATGTACTTGCGTACGTTGGCAACGTGGCATCGGGTTATCAAAATCAGGAGCAAGTAGACGTCATTGCTTCTCCACGCAGCACCGGTAGTATTCTGAAACCATTTCTCTTTGCTGCAATGCTCGATGATGGTAAAATGATTTCTAAAACGCTGCAGCCCGATATTCCAATTCTGATTAATGGCTTTGCGCCTAAAAATTTTTCGAATGAATTTGATGGAGCAGTCCCTGCCGATCAGGCGCTTATTCGTTCACTCAATGTTCCGGCAGTAGAAGAACTGCGAAGTTATCGGTATGAAAAATTCTACTCGCTGTTAAAAAATACAGGACTCACTACTTTGACGCAGCCTGCCGACCATTATGGATTGGCACTCATTCTGGGTGGAGCAGAAGGAACTCTTTGGGACATCACTGGTATGTACGCCTCCATGGCGCGCACCTTGAATAACTACTTTGAACATCCCGGCAAAAACCGATATCACAAATCCGACTTTCATCCACCCAGTTATCAAAATGTTTCTGATTCGCTGAACTCGAATAGAGAAGCAAACTCCTGGCTGAGTGCTGCCTCCATCTATCTCACAATGGATGCACTGACAGAACTCTACCGACCTGGAGAAGAAACCGGCTGGAAATATTTTAGCAGTGCTAAAAAGATTGCGTGGAAAACGGGCACCAGCCATGGCTTTCGCGATGGCTGGGCGGTGGGTGTAAATGCCGACTATGCTGTGGGTGTATGGGTGGGCAATGCGGATGGCGAAGGCCGCCCGGGACTAACAGGAACGGAAGCAGCCGCGCCTATTTTGTTCGATTTGTTTTCTGCGCTGCCCAATGGCAAATGGTTTGCCGAACCCGCTTCTGAAATGAATAAAATACCGGTTTGTTCTAAAAGTGGATTTCGTTTTTCAGAAGCGTGTGAAAAAGCAGATACGATTTGGGTAACACATGCAGGACTACAGACCGCAGCATGCCCATTCCACCAAAAAATCCACCTTTCGCCCGATCAGAAATTTCGCGTGCATGTACAATGCGAAGAGCCTTCGAAAATCTTCAGCAAGTCGCAATTCGTTTTGCCACCTGTAATGGCTTACTATTTCAAACAAAAAAATCCGGGCTATACTGCCTTGCCACCCTTTCGCACAGACTGTGCAAATCCGTCTATAAATGCCTCTTTGGACTTGATTTACCCCAAACCAGATGCTAAAATTTATATTCCAATTGAGCTAACCGGCAACCCAAATTACACGGTTTTCGAAGCAGCCCATCAGTCGCCCAGCGCAACACTTTATTGGCATATTGACGATGTTTTTATCGGAGCAACCTCTAAAAAACACCAAATTTCAGTGATTCCGGCTTCTGGAAAGCACACCCTGACTGTCATGGATAACACGGGTGAGTCCATTTCCAGGTCATTTTTAGTACTTTCAAACAACAAAAAATAGCATAACTATTTGAAATGTAAGGTTTTGCTTATATTCGCTTAAATTAATTGATTAGTATGTACGAGATTTGTAGTGAAAAAATAGATGGTTTTATGAAAAAGAAGTTATCCCTGGCTTTATTCATCTTCACAATAGCCCTGAACCTGAAGGTTTCTGCAACCAATGGTCAGCTAAGCTCTAATTATGTAGTGATTGGCGCCTTTTCGATACCAAAGAATGCAATTGATTTCGCCAACAGCGCGAAGCAAAAAAATATGGCTGCAGAATTTTCAATTAACCCGATGCGCAAGTTGTTTTATGTATACGTGCTGGCAACTCCGAATCAGGAAGTGGCGATAGAAGAAGCAAAGCGGCTTCGAAAAGCCCCTGCCTATTCAGATGCTTGGGTATATACTGGTATTTTGGGCGAAGATGAAACTCAAAAAGGTGCAGACACCAATCCCGTAACACGCGAAGCGATCAACATTATTAAACCATCCGATGGACCAGCTACTACCCAATCCGATACTTCGGCACCGCCTACGGCAGCTTCAATTTCAAATCCGGTGGCAGATCAACCGGTAGTGTCTTCCGTACCTGAAACCACAACCCCGGCTCAAGTGGAAGAGATAGAGCCCGGCAGTAAAAAATTCTTGTTTAAAATTTACACCTCCAACGGCCAGAAAGAAATTCAAGGCGATGTAGACGTAATGGATCTTGATAAAACCAAACCTCGCAAAGTCGCCTCCTATCGGGGCAACGAAGTTGTCAATGTAAAACCTGCTAACCAAAGTGGAAATGTGTCTTTTGTTTGTGAAGTATTTGGGTATCGTAAACTACAAACTACCACCAACTTCAATCAGCCGGAAGCTACGGAAGGCATTACGGTGGAAGAAAACAAGGCCGTTGTTCCTTTCGAACTGGTACGCTTAAAGAAAGGTGATTATGCCGTGATGTATAATGTTTATTTCTACAAAGATGCCGGTATCATGCGCCCCGAATCAAAGTATGAAGTGAATAGTTTGCTGGAAATGCTCAAAGAAAATCCGAAGTATAAGATCCGTATCCATGGACATACCAATGGAAATGCAGCTGGAAAAGTAATCTCCATGGGCGATTCAAAAAATTTCTTCGGAATTACAGCCGATGTAAAAGAAGGATTTGGCACCGCTAAAAAACTTTCAGAAGAAAGAGCTAAAGTGATCCAAAGCTACTTGGTTTCTCAAGGCATCGAAATCCATCGCATGCAAGTAAAAGCCTGGGGGGGTAAGCGCCCCGTATACGAGGTTGATCATACACTGGCACAAGCCAACGTGCGCGTAGAAATAGAAATTTTGGAAGACTAATCTATTATTGTGAACTTTCCTGCATGGGAACGTTCAAAAGTGACATCTCTGGAAAGGAGTTTCCGGAGTTTCAAAAAATTGCTGCCAACAATATCAAGAGAGAACTATTTTCGACCATCAAAGAAGAATATCCTCACTTTGATGAAAATTGCGTTTTGGCGCAATCCGAATTAAATCTTTTTAGAAATAAATACATCGAGGCCTCTCTTCAAAAAGAGGTGGGCACCCTCAGTGAACTCGAAAAGGAAGTACTCGAGGCACTTCATAAAAACGAAACCATTTCAGGAGATATCGATCAGGCCACCGAAGATCACTTAACATTCGGGCAACGGCTAGCCGACCGGATCGCCACTTTTGGGGGGAGTTGGACGTTTATTCTTTCGTTTTTTTTCGTGCTTTTTTGCTGGATTGCCATCAACATTTATTTTTTGAACAAGCCTTTCGATCCATATCCGTTCATTTTATTGAACCTTATCCTCTCTTGTCTAGCCTCGCTGCAAGCACCGGTGATTATGATGAGCCAAAATCGACAGGAGGAAAAAGACCGCGAACGATCAAAACATGACTACCAAGTTAATCTAAAGGCTGAACTGGAAATACGCATGCTTCACGAAAAAATGGATCACCTCATCCTCCATCAGCAACAGCGACTATTCGAAATTCAAAAAATACAAATTGATATGCTGCGCGAGATCACCCAGAAGCTCGAAAATAGTAAGCCATCTTAATTGTTTTTAGACTTACTTTGTCTGGTCAAACAGCATAAAAGAGATACCGAAACAACATTTACATGAAGCACCTGATTTTGTCTTCTTTATTCGTGATAAGTCTCTGCTTTACTGCCCACAGTCAAGAGGCGAAACGTTTCTACGTAACCATCGGGGTATTCGTAAAAGAATCGAATGCTAAAAATTTAAAGGAGAAAGCCACGCTGCAAGGATATGATGTGCGGTATGGCCAAAAATCAAACGGTAACCTCCACTACGTTTATGTACTCTCCACTACTGATAAGCAAGCTGCGGAAAAACTAGTTGCCAAACTTCGCGCAGAAACGGAATATAAATTAGCGTGGATTTTCATCGGATTTTTGGTAGGGGATGTAATCGAAGAAACTCCGGTAGTGGAAATCAAACCGGTAGTTGAACCGACTCCGGTTATTCCAACACCTACGCCCGTAGTTGATTCGGTTAAAACTGCACCCATCGAGAAGCCGGTTGAAAAGCCCGAAGAAAAGCCGGAGGTAAAAAAACCGGCCGGAAAGCCTTTCTATTTTAAATTAGTCAATGAGAAAGATGGAACCGAAATTAAGTCGGGCGAAGTGCACTTGATGGAATCCTCCACGGCCCCACAATACCAGTCTGTGAAGCCAGGAGAAATAATTTACTTAACCGCGCCTAAAAACAAAAATGGAACCTACTCGGTAGCCACCCAAGTGCCGGGATACGCGCAAGCAACCACCGTCATCGATTTTCAAAACCCAACAGAAACCAAAGGTGCCTCTGAAGAATCCATCATTGAAATTGTCGTTCCCAAAGCCAAAAAAGGAGATTACATAGATTTCTCCAATGTGAAGTTCTTTAAGAACAGTTCAATCCTTCAACCGGTATCACAAGGTGAGCTAGATGGAGTGGTTGATTTGCTCAAAGAGAATCCTAAATACAAAATCAAAATACATGGCCATGTAAATGGCAATCAAGATCGTGAATCGTTTACACGCGGCCCAAATTCAAGTTTCTTCGCTACGAACCCATCAGCCGATGTAGATCTCAAAAAAATGTCGCCAAAAGATCTTTCATTGTCACGTGCAGAAACCGTACGCGACTATCTGGTTAGTCAGGGAATTGAAAAAGAGCGCATCAGCGTAAAAGGAGAAGGCGGACGAATTCCTCTCTACCCTACTGGTGGAACGCTCGGTCTGTTAAACGACCGAATTGAAATAGAATTTATAAAACACTAGCTCATCATCGCACGAAGTATATCGTGCTGGGTGATAATGTGCGGACGCTCCTGATCATCGCGAACGAGCAATGCTTTGTTAGTTCTGTTCAACAAAGATGACAGCACATCCAATGTGCTATCCAGCGCCACCACTTGCATCGGTTTATCCATAATTTCAGCTACCGCTTTGTCTTTTAATGAAGGATCTGAAATGATCTTCTCCACTACGCTGGCCGTTGTAATGCTACCTACAAATTCTTTACCTTCTACCACGGGCATTTGGTCAACTCCTTCACGATTCATAATTTGAATCGCCTCGCCAATGGTGGACGTTTTGGTAACTGTAAATAAGCTATCCTTTCCCTTGCGTCCTTCAATTATCTGTCGTGCAGTGCCATACGTGCGCTCTTCCAAAAAGCCGTGGTCTTTCATCCACATGTCATTATACACTTTGCCCAAGTAGCGCGTGCCGTGGTCTGGCAGCAACACCACCATCAAATCATCTTTCTTCAAATTCTCGCGGGCATACTCAAATGCTCCATGCAGAGCCGAGCCGCAGCTCCATCCACCAAAAATTCCTTCTTCGCGTGATAGTCTGCGAGCCATGATGGCACCATCTTTATCCGTCACTTTAATAAACTGATCGATTACATCGAAGTCCACATTCTTCGGTAGAATGTCTTCTCCGAATCCTTCCGTCAGGTACGGATAAATTTCGTTGCGATCGAAAATGCCAGTCTCCTTGTATTTTTTAAATACGGAGCCATAGGTGTCAATACCAATTGCTTTAATATGCGGATTTTGTTCTTTCAGATATTTCGAAGTACCACACATCGATCCACCGGTTCCTACGGTAGCTACGTAATGTGTAATCTTACCACCGGTTTGCCGCCATATTTCAGGGCCTGTACTTTCATAATGCGCTTTGGCATTTGATGGATTGTCGTATTGATTGGGATAAATCGAGTTAGGGATTTCCTTATTCAATTTGCGCGCAACCGAATAATAGCTGCGTGGATCTTCCGGCTCAACGTTGGTGGGACACACGATTACTTCCGCACCTACTGCTCTTAAAATATTGATCTTCTCTTGCGATTGCTTATCAGCCATGGTGAAAATACACTTGTAGCCTTTGGCTACAGCCGTCAAAGCTAGTCCCATCCCAGTGTTTCCCGATGTTCCTTCAATGATTGTACCACCCGGTTTCAGTGAACCGCTCTTCTCCGCATCTTCAATCATTTTCAGAGCCATGCGGTCTTTGGTCGAGTTACCCGGATTAAAGTATTCCACTTTCGCTACGATGCTTCCTGGAATTCCTTTGGATAATTTATTCAAGCGAACAATAGGCGTATTGCCAATGGTTTCGATAATTGAGTTGTAGATCATAACATTGGGAAATGTTCGCAAAAGTACTGATTCGCCAGTAAATGCTCTACCGGGTAGCAGTAAATAAAAACGCTCTCAAAACCCTCGAAATCTAATTCGGAATTGTAACTTAGATAACAAAGGAAATACGCCAAATATGAAGTCTTCTTATAAAAAAGGAACCGATGCCGTGTGGGCCGGGGAAGGACATGCCAACTTGTACGGTGCGGTTACCACCCCGATTGTAAATGCCGTCACCTACACATATCATGATCTAGACGAATGGCAAGCAGTGGCTACGGGTAAGCAAGAAGGCTACATTTATAGTCGCAACACCAACCCAACCGTAGCTGCACTCGAAGAAAAAATTCGTGTCTTGGAAGGGGCTGAAGCGGCCACTTCATTTGCCACCGGCATGGCAGCCATCAGCAATAGCTTGTTTACGTTCCTTACTTCCGGCAAGCGCGTAGTTTCATTGAAAGACACGTATGGTGGCACCAGTAAAATCTTTCTTGATTTCCTACCCCATTACGGTGTGCATGTTACACTCTGCGATACCACCCATCACGAAGCCATCGAAGCCGAAGTAGCCAAAGGATGCGATGTGTTGTATTTAGAAACTCCCACCAATCCGACCTTAAAAATTGTTGACATCAGAAGATTAGCTGCTGCGGCAAAAAAAGTAGGGGCGATTACAATAGTAGATAACACTTTTGCAACTCCTATCAATCAGAACCCGCTTGAATTAGGTGCTGATTTAGTTGTGCACAGCGCAACAAAGTTTTTGTGCGGTCACTCCGATGCTATGGGTGGACTGGTTGCCGGAAAAGCCGAGTTATTAAAAAAGATTTTCAACTTCCGCGAAATCAATGGGGCAAGTTTACAAGCCGATCCCGCCTATATGATTGCGCGCGGCATGAAAACACTTGAGTTGCGTATTGAACGACAAAATGCATCTGCATTACAAATTGCAAAATATTTAAAGGGCCATTCTAAAATTAAAGACGTTTTCTACCCCGGCCTCGAAAGTCATATAGGTCATTCCATAGCAAAATCACAAATGCGTGGCTTTGGTGGCATGATGAGTTTCTCGTTGGATGGTGGCTGGGAACAAGTCAAAAAGTTTTTGCCTGCATTAAAATTAGTGCACCTCGGTGCGAGTCTTGGTTCGGTTAGTACATTAGCCGGCCCCCCACGAACTACCAGCCACGTAGAGCTAACGGAGGAACAAAGACGGCACTTAGGCATTCCCGAAAGTCTGGTTCGCTATTCGGTTGGAATTGAAAATGTAGATGACTTACTACAAGATTTAGAAAGTGCGTTGAAGAAGATTTAGAATATCGCTCTCACGCATCAAGTAATTTCAAAAAAAAGCCATCGATATAGCTTCGAAAGAGAGTTACAAAAAAAAAGCCCTCCGTAGCTAAAGCTTCTCGACTTATAGAGTGAACAAAAAAAAAGCCCTCCTACGCTAAAGCTTCGGAGGGCGAGTGGAGCTGCAGGGAATCGAACCCTGGTCCAGAGAAGATGAACGTGTACCTTCTACATGCTTAGTTGACTTTAATTGTCGGAAGTAGCAAGGCAGGCAACAGCCTAAACTACTTCTTAGTTACTGTTTTCTCGACAACCTCGCGCAACAACGAGGTGGCCCAATTCAAGCTGTCGACACCGCTGATCCATACCCGCAGAACAGAGGTATGGGCGATGATGGCCTCTCACTTCTTAAGCGAGACAAGCTAATCACGCGTTACGCGTGATTAAGCAGCCATGGCGTAAGTATTTTCGCCACGTAAATGGTAGGACTATCTTTCAAGGCTCTCATCCCATGAGCCTGCATGCTTACTCACACCCTCACGCATCCTGTCAATACCGGTCAGCCCCTATTCATCCTCCGTAGCTTTAGCGAAGGAGGATTATCAACTCCGTAGCTTTAGCAAAGGAGGAACTAAACCACGCACAGAATTTTTTGGGCGGCAGCCGGGCTATCCGTTACAAGCTCCCTAGGCTTGCCATCACACGGAGTTTATCCCGAGCGCAGCC